>VGMK01000026.1 GCA_016866375.1 Bacteroidota bacterium | reverse complement strand
ATGAATCAATTCGGACAAGTTCTTTTTAGCTCAAATTTTGTGCACGGAATTACCCTTAATACAGAAACCTTACCTAATGGATTGTATTTAATTCGGATAAATTCTAAGACGTATCACCTTGTGAAATAATTTATGGGCTTTTAATCGTTTTTATTGTTTTGCGTTATAATTTTTCCAGCCAACATTTTTCTTCTTTTCCTTTCTTTTGTTATCAAGCTCAGTTCGCGTCCCGTTTGACCTGCTACTGAAGTGTTTTCGTCGGCACGTCTTAATAAATAGGGCATAACCTCTCGAATTGGTCCGAATGGCACGTATTTCGCCACATTATAGCCTGCATTTGCTAAATTGTAGGAGATGTGATCACTCATTCCCAAGAGTTGTGAAAAATAAAATCGAGTATCATTTGCAGGAATGCCATTTTTCTTAAGTAATTGCGAAAGCTTCAATGAGCTTTCTTCATTATGCGTCCCGGCACAAAGTGCAAAATGTGACTTGTTGCTTACCATAAAATTTAGTGCCTCGTCATAATCTCGATCTGTAGCATTTTTGTCCACTTGAATGGGCGAAGGATAAGCTTTTGTCGCCGCTCGCGCTCGTTCTTTTTCCATGTAAGCACCTCTGACGATTTTGGCTGCGTAAATTATCTTATTTTCCTTAGCGAAAAGAAGCATTTCCCTTAAGTAGTTCATTCGGTCGTGACGATACATTTGAAGCGTGTTGTAGACAATAGGTAGAGAGTAGTTAAACTTAATCATTTGTTCATTCGCCCACCTATCAATGATGTCTTGTATCCAGGATTCCTCTGCGTCAATAAATACTGAAACTTGACAATCGTGTGCCGCTTGACAAATTTTTCCAATCCGTGAGTTAATTACGGCTAACTCTTTATTTTCCTTTTCCGATAGCTGATGGTTCTTATTTGATGCTTTCTCTAGAAGGTCAAATCGCCCGATTCCTGATACTTTAAAAACAGCAAAAGGAATATTTTTATCTTTCTTGGCGCGCTTAATCGTATCGAGAATTACCTCAACTGTTTGATTAAAATCCTCATCATTTATTTTTCCCTCCACAGAATAATCCAGTATTGTACCAACGTTAAAAGATCCCAGGGTGTTTATTGTTTTATCGCATTCAGGTATTGTTTCACCCCCACAAAATTGCTTAAAAATTGTTGGTTTAATGGCCCATGCCATTGGAAAACGAATCGCTAAAAAGAAATTTGTAACTGCTTTTCCAATTTTCACGATAGTAGGGGATCCAATAATTTTGAAGAGCCAAAAAGCCCTTCTCAGGTCTTTGTTGGATTTACTTCTAAAGGCAATTTCTGTATTGTCGAATGAAATCATTGCTCAAAATTAATTGCTTTTTTTAAATGCTACGTAAAGAAAAAGTTTAATTACATTTGATACATTATTTGGTCATGTTAACATTCAAGGGTTCCGGATACAGCGTAGAAATTGGTTCGCTTTTGAAGTCAAGTTTTTCGAGTCTATTAGATCAATATGAGAAGCAAAACATCATTGTGATTGTGGATGAAAATACGCATGATTCATGTTTGACATTTCTTACAACAAATTTTCCTGAACTTGAAAATGCCGAAATAATATTATTACCCTGCGGCGAAGAAAATAAAGTAATGGAGATTTGCTTTCAGGTTTGGAATGCTTTTACTGAGCACGGATTTGGGCGCAGCGATTTAGTCATAAATCTCGGGGGCGGGGTCGTAATGGATATGGGAGGGTTTATTGCGAGCATTTACAAACGTGGTATGACCTTTATAAATATTCCTACATCACTTATGGGGATGGTAGATGCAGCTATCGGTGGAAAGACGGGAATTGATTTGAATCAATATAAAAATCAATTAGGAACTTTTGCACAACCCAAGTATGTTTACATTGATACCAGTTTTTTGAAGACTCTACCTGCAGAAGAAATTTTTAACGGGTACGCCGAAATGTTGAAGCATGCACTCATTCGAGATGTAGAATTTTGGAATAAAATTAAAACAATACACTCAGAAGATGAACTTACAACCGACGAAATTATATTTCATTCGATTAAAATTAAAGCTTCAATTATCGAGGAAGACCCGAGAGAAGGAGGATTGAGAAAATTATTAAATTTTGGACATACTGTCGGTCATGCCTTAGAGTCCTACTACATGAACAAAACCGCTATTTCACATGGACATGCCATCGCATTGGGGATGTGCACGGAGGCACACATCTCGATGAAGCAAAACCGCTTGTCAGATCTAGAGTATAAGGAAATAGAAAAAACATTGACAAAAATTTTCCCCATGATATCTTTAGCGCCTGATGACATTCAGAATGTTATTGAATTGATGTATCAGGATAAAAAGAATGACAAAGGGAATATTCGCTGTGTGCTCTTAAATGGTATTGGTTTTGCAGCGTACGATATTATTTTGACAGAAAAGGAAATTGCTATGTCCTTACTTCATTTATCTTTATTATCAAAGATTTCAAATTAAAGATCTTATTTCTTTAATTATTTTGTTTGCAAGGTTATTTGAGGCCTCTTCACTGAAAGATTCGGCGTAAATCCGAATAATTGGTTCGGTGTTACTTTTACGAAGATGGACCCATTCTTTTCCAATATATATTTTGACACCATCTGTAGTATCAATTTCCTCTGAGGCATATTTATTCGCCACCTTTTCTAAAATCAAATCGACATCAATTTCTGGTGTTAATTCAATCTTATTTTTGGAAATAACATATGTTGGAAATGTATTGCGCAATTTGCTTACAGGCAACTTTTTATGCGCCAAGAAACTCAAGAATAAAGCGATTCCAACTAATGAATCCCTACCGTAATGAAGCGCAGGATAGATGACTCCTCCATTTCCTTCACCGCCGATTACAGCCCCAGTTTCTTTCATTTTAGTCACCACATTTACTTCACCTACCGCAGAAGCCGAATATTTCAAACCTCTTGATTCCGTTATATCTCGTAATGCGCGAGTTGAGGAAAGATTAGATACTGTTGGACCGGGTGTGTGGGTAAGAACATAATCTGATACAGCAACTAGCGTATATTCCTCTCCAAACATAGAACCGTCCTCGCATACTATTGCCAAACGATCTACATCCGGATCCACCGTGATTCCAATATCTGCTTTTACCGAAATAATTTTTTCTGACAAATCAGTTAAGTGTTCGGGTAATGGCTCAGGATTGTGAGGGAAGTGACCTGTAGGGTCGCAATATAATTCCGTAATTTTTGATACCCCTAATGATTTCAGTAAGGCAGGAACAAAGAGCCCGCCACTTGAATTTACGGCATCCACCACTACATGAAAATTTGCAGAGCGAATGGCTGCTGAATCAACGAGGGGTAGATTAAGAATGAGATCAATGTGCTTTTGCATGTATGATTCGTCTTTCCTTACCGTTCCTAAATGATCGACTTCTGCAAAATCAAAAGATTCTGTTTCAGCAAGCTCAAGAACGCTTGCTCCATCTTCTGCTGAGATGAATTCTCCTTTTTCGTTGAGCAGTTTTAACGCATTCCATTGTTTTGGGTTATGACTTGCTGTAAGAATTATTCCTCCGGCTGCATTTTCCATAGGGACTGCAACTTCAACAGTCGGCGTTGTTGATAATCCTAAATCTATGACATCAATACCAAGACCAACCAGTGTCTGACATACCAGTTGTGAAATCATTTCACCTGATAATCTCGCATCCCGGCCAATAACAACCTTTATTTTATTACTTGAATTTCTCTTTTTTAGCCAGGTTCCATATGCGGCGGCAAATTTAACTGAATCTACAGGGGTTAATCCCTCACCTACAGTTCCGCCGATAGTTCCACGAATTCCGGAAATTGATTTAATCAGTGTCATAACATTAATTTTTTCTTCATTTTTATCATGTCCAAGCAGGCCACTGCGGCTTCAATTCCTTTATTACCATGTATGCCTCCCGAACGATCTTTTGATTGTTGAATGTTGTTATCGGTAAGTACGCAGAAACCAATAGGTTTATTTTCGGTAAGCATTACTTGCATTATTCCATTAGTAGCACCTTGACAAACAAAATCAAAATGTTTGGTTTCTCCTTGAATAACCACACCAATTGCAACGACACCGTCAATTTTCGGATTTTGACACAATAGTTGAGCTCCAAGTGGAAGTTCAAATGCACCGGGAACCCATTCAATACTTAGTTGACTAGCGGGGATACCCACCATTTGAAATACTTCTAACGCTCCTTTTAAAAGGTTTTCTGTAATTTCTCGATTCCATTCAGAAACAACAATGCCGACGTTAAAATCGGCACAGTTGGTAAAGTTGGATTTGTCAAATGATGACAAATTTTTCAATGAAGTTGCCATGGAATTATTTTACCTTGGTATTGGAAGCTCTTGCGACGTAGTAATCAATACGTTTGAGCTGACCAAATTCTTTGTAATTATCTTTAATTTTTTTGTAACAATTCGCTGCCTCCTCAAATTGATTTAATTTTTCAGCGATTAAACCTGCTTTAAATAAAAATATAGGTGTAGTAAATTCATTCGTATTCGTATTTGCAGCCAATGTGTATTGCTCGAACGCTTCGGATAATTTACCTTGTTCACTATAACAGTCTCCAAGTAAACCTATTTTAAATACAGACAAATAAGTGTCTTCTGGTTCAATCTTTTCTAAAGAAGTAATTGCTTTATCGAATTGACCTTTGTTCATATATTGACGAGCAAGTATGAATTCAGCAGGTAGAGCTCCGGTATACCCATCAAACTCCTCAATTTTAGTTTCTAGTGTTTTTATGTTTTTATCTGTTCTTGATGAAGAATCAGCGTAATTTAAAGTCTCGAAATAAATTTCTTTTGAAGCTTCTTCGTTAGGTAAATACACGAATTGGTAATACACAAACACGCCAAGAAGAAGTACAACTACACTTCCTGACAGAATGGAGATAAGTCTAAACTTTTTATCTGACTTAAATTTGGACTTGAACGATGAAAAACTAAAATCTTCAAACATGTTTTTTCAATTAGGTTGCAAAAGTAGTGTTTTTATTCGGTTTTTAAAGTGATTCTGGTAAAGAAAATTGACAGTATTTAATTGTGGCTCCTTTTTTTGAAAATAATTTTTCATAATGCGTTTTTATGAGCAAGTCGTCTTGTAGTAATTGAGGTAATTGATGCATTTCTTTGTAAATGTCCCATGATTTGAAAATTAAAGGATATTTGAATTCTTCGATTTGTTCTACTGTAAATTCAAAAAGAAGATCAGAATCAGTCTTCACGTGAACAATGCCATTAGGTTTTAAGAAGCGAGAATAACGTTCAATAAAAATTCTAGAGGATAATCTTTTTCTAGGTTTTTTTGGTTGTGGATCAGAAAAGGTAAGCCAAATTTCATCGATGGAATTTGGAGTAAAACATTCAGTAATAAAATCTATCCTCGTGCGAAGAAAATGTACATTTCCTAACTTATTCTGAATGGCGTCACGCGCGCCGATGTAAATTCTATTTCCTTTTAAATCTGCTCCAATAAAGTTCTTTTGGGGATATCGTTTTGCCAACCCCACTGTATATTCGCCCTTTCCACAGCCTAATTCTAAAACAATTGGATCCGAATTTCCAAAGTGTTCACTCCAAATAGGAATTTTGTTTTCTCCTTTGTAACGAAATTCAGTTACATTGTCGAAGCCTTTTATAGCCTCAAAACGCATCAATTTATCTTTGCCCATTATAAACTTAATCCGCTAACTGAGTTCATCATTTGCGCTAACGCATTTTGAGATTTGTCTTTAAATTGAATTTCAAGAGTGAATTTATCTCCTTCTACCTTAAACTTTAAAATACTCAATTTAGCGATAATTTTCATCGCTTGTTCAGGTAAATTAAGTTCATTCAAAGGAAGTTTTTGGATATCTACAAATCCATTAATTGGATAATTACCAAAGTCTTCAGTTCCTTCCGGTAGCGTGAGAGTTCCTTTTCCAGGTGCATTTTGAGCTCCACTGTAACCATACAGAATATTGCCTTTGTTCTCAATTGTAAAACCACTCGTTTTAGCCATTTCTAAAGGCTCTTTTAGTTTTTCTAGTAACATTTTTCCGGCTCCTAATTGGAAATTTACATTCGGAACGAAACCATAACCGTCACCTTTCAAGAAGGCAGCAATACCAAATCTACCATTGAATACCGTCGAAAATCCTTCCGCTTTAATTCTATTAAATTCAAGTAATTCGCTAGCAGATAATTTGCTTTTGATTTCACTCATACTCGATTTTAAATAAGAATCAAGTATTTTTTGAATTTGATCAACATCCAAGTTCATGGCAATTGCGGCTTTTGGTGAACCAGAACCTAGCGTTGAAACGATTTCCTTAGAATCAGATTTTGTAATTCTCCATTTCGACATGGCAGGAGACAAAATGTTTTCAGATGTTAACACAATTTTACCATTTTCGAAATTGAAATTTGTTGTGTTAAAACATCCTTTCAAATCTGATTCCAATTGCTGGGTTTCGCTGTTCGAAATTTTAAGTCCTTTTAGCACAGAACTAACCGATTTGCCCATGTCATAGGTTAACATAAAATCAGACTTAGATGCCATAAGTTTATTAATAACTTCGTTTGACTTTCCTTCGTTCATTGACTTTGAGGCTGATTTAAGTTGCTCAATTCCGACTTGATTACGGTCATTTAAATCCACCATTACCATCATGCAATCATCGAAAAGAGCGAAAGTTCCGTTGTTTTCTTGTGCGTAATCTATTCCGTCAGCATTCTTAAATCTTACACGAACCTCTTTTTCAAGCTGACTTTTTATTTCTGATTTATTTTTAATTGCGATAAAGGCATATGCAAATCCATTTAATTTCAAATTTGAGATATTTGAAATATTGTAGGGATTAATATCATTTATATTTTGTTCATTAACTTCAACAGCAAAATAGATAGGTGAATCTTGATTTAATGCTTTCACGCCAGGAAATTGATCGATTAAGGCACTCACAATTAAATTTTGTTTATACTCTGATTTCTCCAAAACTTGAAACATGTTGACTTGCCCAAAAGCTATAATATTTTCTCGATTACTTACAAAATTTGAAAATTTACTCTTCAAGGTACTATCATTACCTTTAATTGAAGTTTGTTCTGTGCTGCACGAATGCATCAAAAGGAGTAAGGTCGGCAGAAAATAGATTTTTCTTAGCATTTTTTTTTATCGAAATTAATGAATTTTATTGAATTAAGTATTGGTTTTATTTGAGTTCAACTGCAATATCAAAATATGTGCAATCCAAACGAATTAATTCATCACCGCAGTGAACGAATTCTAAAAAATGAGCATTGTAACTCTTTGTAAAAAGCTACGAGATTAACGATGAAATCCTTCGAATGTGTAAACTTTCGTCATGTATTCATTGATTATTTAAACAATCGTTGGCGCACTTAATATCACATATTTAGTCTCAAAATTCTGTGAGAATTGCTTAATTTTACACCTTAGATTCAAAAATGCATAGATCACTTTTCCTTCTTATGTTGTTAAACGTGTGGTACCATAAGGCCCAATTTTCCTTTAATTTTTCGGATAGCATTCAAGTAACTAAGAACGGATCGCCACTAACATTGGCTTGGTCAGGCGGACTTAACTACGCCCAATTTTCTGAAATCGATTACGACTACGATGACGATATGGACTTGTTGGTATTTGATAGAAGTAATGATCAAATCAGGTTATTTGAAAATCGATTAATCGATGGAAATCGCTCTTATGTTTTCAACCCAATCGGACAAACTCTTTTTCCTTCGGATTTACGGTATCGATTGACCGCGATTGACTACAATCAAGACGGTGAAAACGATCTGTTTGCATATGGTATTGGAGGCATCAAAGTATATAAAAACACAGGGAATAGCACAACTGGGCTTCAATGGACTGTTGCAAAAAACCTACTTTACTCTGATAATTGGGGAACACAACTTAATTTATATGTGAGTTCTGCAGATATTCCAGCAATTGTTGACGTCGACTTGGACGGGGATATTGATATTTTGACTTATCACATCAGCGGTGAATACCTGCAATACCATAAAAACATAAGTCAGGAAACATACGGTAATTCAGATTCATTGGTATTTGAATTGAAAAATGAATGCTGGGGTGGATTTCGAGAGGATGTAAATTCAAATACGGTTTTTTTAAATGATCAAACCGCACCGTGCCAAGGAGGGAATGTTCCAAACCCACAATTGAAGCCAAATAATTCCGAAAAAGCACATGCAGGATCAACAGTTCTAGCCATAGACATGAATGGAAATGGTGTTAAAGATCTCATTTTAGGTGATGTTACTTATCCATCGCTTAATTTTTTAACCAATGGAGGCACAGAAGTCAACACAAATTCATTAATGATAAGCGCAAATCCCAATTTTCCCTCTAATTCCACTCCTGTCTCTATGCAATTATTTCCCGCTGCATTTTGGGTAGATGTTGATTTTGATTTACAGAAAGATCTACTGGTGGCGCCGAATGCTAAAAATGTTTCAGAGAATGAGTCAAGTGTGTTAAAATACAAGAATACGTCTTCTAATAACACTCCAAACTTTGTGTTTGAAACGAAATCCTTTCTTCAAGAGGATATGATTGAACACGGAACGGGCTCAATTCCTGTTTTAACGGACATTGATAACGATGGATTGGTTGATTTATTTGTTGCGAATTACTTTACGTACAAACCAGTATTAGCGAAAGAAAGTAAAATTGCATACTATCAAAACACAGGAACTGCAGATAATCCGGTTTTTACATTCATTGACAATGACTTCTTAAATTTATCACAAGAAGGCTTTGGTTTACGAATGGTTCCTAGTTTTGGGGATTTAAATAACGATGGAAAAAAGGACATTATTCTTGGTTTGGAAAATGGTACGCTGTGTTACTTACAAAACACATCAACCGGATCTGTTCCAACATTCTCAGCACCAGTTGTAAACTATCCAGATCACCTTGGACAGAGCATAAGTGTAGGTCAATTTGCGGCTCCTCAACTCTTTGACTTGAATGATGACGGTAAACTCGATTTGCTCATTGGAAGAAAAACAGGAGAAGTCCTTTATTATCTCAACATTGGAACCATATCCAATCCAAGCTTTGAATTAATGAATTCAAATCTTGGCAATGTTGACGTTTCAACACCAAACTCCCCGGATGGCTTTGCCTTCCCTCATTTTTTTAGGCATTTAGATACAACGTATTTAATGGTTGGATCATTGGAAGGTTCAATTTATTTTTGCGATTCTATTGATGATAATTTGACAATTGGATCAACCTTTAGAACAATTTCAGCCAACTTTTTAAATCAAGAAAAAAATATTGGTGGCTACAGTTCTTGCGCAGTCGGTGATTTAGATAACGATTCAAACTTAGATTTATTTATCGGCCAAGATTTGGGTGGGTTGTTTTACCTTGAAAATGATAACACAAGTACCATTGGAATTCAAGATCATAATGAAACAGAGATTCCACTGCAAGTTTTTCCAAATCCGACGGATGGAATTTTCAACGTGCAAACAGCAAATTTTCCGCTGGAATTAGTATTATTCTCTGCTGAGGGGCGGTTTATAAGAAATTTGAGTGTTACGCAATATTCGACAGTGTTTGATTTTTCGTCGTTAACGCAAGGAATTTATTTTATAAAAGTCAAAAACAAGGGAAATACGTATAAAATTTTTAAATTTTGATTACTTAACGAAAAAAGAAAACATTTCTTCCCCGTTTAAAAATCCTTGTAAACAATCTCCTATTCCAACAGGACCAACTCCTGCAGGGGTTCCCAGATATATCAAGTCCCCAGTTTTAAGGGTGATGAATTTTGACACATAAGCAATAATCTGATCGATTGAGAAAATCATGTCACGAGAAAATCCTCTTTGCCTTAAGATACCATTTTGAATTAGAGAAAATTCTATTGAATTAAAATCTATTTCTTTGATCTTCAGCCATTTTGAAGATATTGGAGCGCTGTGGTCAAATGCTTTTGCCTTCTCCCAAGGTAACCCTTTCTCCTTGCATTTTTGCTGCAGGTCACGCGCTGTGAAATCAATACCCAAGCTGATTTCAGAATAATACTTATGAGCAAATTTTACATCAATATTTTTACCAACTCTGTCTATTTTAACAACGATTTCGCATTCAAAATGAAGGTCTTGGGTGAAATTCGGATAATAAAAGTCCTTTTCTTTGAGAATTGCAGTATCGGGTTTTAGAAAATATAGTGGCTCGTCAGGCAGTGTGTTTTTCAGTTCCAACGCATGATCTGCATAATTTCTTCCGATGCAAATAATCTTCATCGGTTGTTAAATTTATTTTTCAAGGCATGCAATTTATCCTCTAGAGATTCGGTGCTCATTGGTTCTTGTTTTCGCCTGGCTTTTATGGATTCCATCTCTTTTCGCAAACAATCTTTTGTATGGAGAGGAAAGTCTGCTTCCAACATCCATCCATAATATCCTGGTTCTACTTGCGATACCTCGGAAATAGTTTTATTTTTATGTTTTCCGAAATTATAGACTACTTCACCTTGATCATTTCTTGCCAATCTACCCCCAAAATCAACCATTTCATTTGCTTGTGCTCGAGAAAATTCTGCCAGGTAAGTAATATCTTTCTTCAGCGAATCGTAACGATTGAGTTGTGCTTCGAATACGTCCCAGGTAGCCAGGACATCGTTTAGTGCATCGTGGGCCCCCTCTAGAGATTTGTTACAGTAGAATTGAACGGCGGCAGCAAGAGTTCTTTGTTCCATTTTGTGGAAAATATTTTGAACGTCGATGAACTTGCGATCTGATAGATCAAATTCAATTTCACACCGTAATAATTCTTCTGCAAGAAGCGGAATGTCAAACTTATTTGAATTGTAGCCTACCATGTCTGCAGTTCCAATAAAATTAATTATTTCCGGGCCTAATTCTTTGAATGTTCGGGCTTGAGAGGCCATCGCCGTGGATATGCCATGGATTTCGGAAATTTCCTTGGGAATTTCTATTTCGGGATTAACAATTTCATTAAAAGTATGACGTTCACCGTTTATTTCAATTCGAAGCATAGCGATTTGAACAATTCGATCGGTCGTTATTTGCAGACCAGTAGCTTCGAGATCTATGATACAGAGAGGTTTATTTAAACGCAACATATCTGAATATTTTAAATATGTCTTTATCGAGCCTACTCAAAAAAGATGATATCAGAACGTCTGAAGATGCTCAGATCAGGACCAATTTTTCCACTCTCTGTTGAGATTTTGACTTCGCCGAATCCCTCCAGACTATAAATCTGCTCTGGTTTGACTCCTAAAGACTCTAGAATAGTAGAAGTCTCCACGGCTCTTTTTTTGCTGATGTAAGTGTTGTATTCGTCAGACCCTGTTACATCTGCATAGGAATTAATCTGAATTTGCAATTTCGGATTTTTCTTTAATTTGTTGACAACTCGTATCAATATTTTTTTTGATTCTTCTGAAATGATATGTTCATTCGATGCAAAGTAGATACTAATCGAATCCACTTGTTTTAAGTTCAAAAGTGAAATGCTCTCAAATACACTTTGATTGTATTCTAACTTTTTCGATATGCTCTTGTCAGCACTTTCGTAGCCCACCTTTGAAACTTTTATATTTAAATTTAATTCATCACCGAAGATAAAATCCTCACTGAGTTTCATTTGTATTTGACCGTTGTTATCTGTGGTCAAGGATCTATTTTTATTATTTTCATTAATCAAAACAGCTGCATTTTTTATTGGAAATGACCTCATTTTATCCAAAATAGTGAGCGTGACTTCATATGCTAAAATTGGAACTATAACTCGGTTGTCATCGTCTAAAAGAACTTTTTTATTCACCTCTTCGAACGGTTGTTCACAATTTGTATTAAATTTTTCGCTGAAAGGATTTTTTGACAAATTATCGTAGTAATAAGACAATTCATATTCTCTACACTTTTCTAATTTCATTCCAAAAAAGCCGTCCGATACTCTCGCTAGAAGTTTTTTCTCAGATTTATCCTCACAATTCAAACATTTAACAAGAACATAAGTATTCTCAGGTATTACTTTTTTATTTTTACTTACAATACGGCCATTTAAAAAGGCTGTTTTTTCAATAAGAACAGGGGATTTACTGATTTCGTATAAATCCTCTTTACCATTGCCTCCATTTCTTGATGACACAAAAACATTATCCTGTCCATTTGCAGATTGTGTAAAAGAATAATCATCGGCAACACTGTTGAGCGGATATCCAAGGTTTATTGGTGAAGACCATTCCCCAGATTGATCACGATGAGAAACAAAAATATCAAATCCTCCCATTGACTCGTTTCCGTTGCTCGAAAAGTAAAGCGTTTTATTATCTAAACCTATGAAAGGTGAAATTTCATCACTTTCGGAATTTATCGATGCTATGTTTTGAGGAGTACTCCAATTAGCACCTGTTAGTTCACTAAAATAGATATCTCTTTTACCTTTTCCTGTGGTGCGGTCAGATACAAAAAATCTCAACTTTCCGTCCATTGATTCTGTAAAATCAGATTCCCAACGTTCAATGGTGTTTACCTCAGTAATGTTTGAAGGCTTTGGATTTGAAAACAAGTTATTTTCAAAAAGGGTATGAAAAACGTCTCCAACACCGGCGAGGTCGTTGTTAAGGGTAATTATTCTCTCATCGATACTCACATTCGAAAAACATTCGTTCAAATCGGGCGTACTGAAGGAAAATTTTAAAGGTGCAGTCCATTGATTGTTGACGTCTTTGAAACTAGAATATACATCCTTTTTGAAGGTGTATAAAAAGGGATCTTTTGATTTGTCATCTGAATTATCGGGCCAAGGCCGTCCGCTTGTTATGAAAAGTTTCTTTCCGTCAGCGCTTATCTCTGCTTTACTTTCTGAAAATTCAGAGTTAAGGATATTACCAAGGTTCTTGGGTTGAAAATTCGTTGGTGAACTAATGTTTTTTTTGGCAACTTCACATTGAGAAATTCTGATCGCCGCTTCAACGATTAATTGGGATTTCGAACTGGATAAACTGATAAATTTTTTATAATTTTCGATTGCTGAATCCAGTTGTTCCATTCGGTGTAAGGCCACACCGAGGTAATAAAACACGTCAACTGGAACCGCGTCCTCCGATTTTGAGTAAGCGTCGTAATTCTTTTGAATTTTTTTTGTGCACTTCGAAAAGTGTTTGATGATATCTTCTTCTTTTCCTTTTGTGGAAACAAGAATTAAACCTTTCCGGAAATTGTAATTTGGGTTTTCTGGAGAAATTTCTAATAACCGCGAAGTGGCAAGGTCGGCAAAATGAAAGAAATTTTCTTGCAGGAAGCGCGAACTGTGAAAAACTAGTTCTTTTTCAGATGAGTTTTTAATTATTTCTCTAACCTGAGATTCTGTGAACTGGGCAAGTAAGGTTTGAACAGCGATAAGAATACATAAAGTCAAAGTTATTTTCATGGGTAATTTTTATTAAATGTAGTCAAACTTATTCGTAGCATCAAAATTTTCTAAATAATCGGCAACTCTCCGAACAAACTGACCTCCGAGAGCTCCATCTACTACGCGATGATCGTAAGAATGCGATAAGAACATTTTGTGACGTATTCCTATGAAGTCTCCTTCGGAAGTTTCAATAACTGCAGGTACCTTTCTTATTGCACCTAATGCTAAAATTGCAACTTGTGGTTGATTTATAATCGGGGTTCCCATAAGATTTCCGAAAGAACCTACATTTGTTACCGTATAAGTGCCACCCTGAATATCTTCCGGTTTTAGTTTGTTATTTCGGGCGTTAGTTGCTAATTCATTAACCACTTTGGTTAACCCGACTAAGTTGAGTTGGTCTGCATTTTTTATAACTGGTACAATTAAATTTCCAGAAGGCAAAGCCGTAGCCATTCCAATATTAATCTCTTTCCTTTTAATGATTGTGTTTCCTGAAACCGATACGTTGATCATAGGAAAATCTTTAATAGCTTTTACGATTGCTTCTATAAATATCGGCGTGTAGGTTATATTTTCTCCTTCCCTTTCTCGAAACTTTTCTTTCACCTTATTTCGCCATAAAACAATGTTCGTAACGTCTGCCTCTACAAATGAGGTAACGTGCGGTGAGACATGCTTAGACATTACCATATGCTCTGCTATCAGCTTTCGCATACGATCCATTTCTATGACCTCATCACCTGGATTAGCCACAACTATGGGTTCCTTTATTGCAATTGAAGAGGTTATTACAGGACGAGAGGAAGGATTATGTTGGTCGGTAGGGTTTTTAACAAATTGACTGTCACTTTGCCCACGATTCGCTAAATAGGCGAAAAGGTCTAATTTTGTGACTCTGCCATCAAGCCCCGAACCGCTTATTGCATTCAATTCAGATAGAGAAACATCCTCTTTTTCTGCAATAGAGCGCACAAGAGGGGAAAAGAACTTTCCATTCGCTCCGTTTTTGGTAATCTTCTGAGGTGCAGAATTATTGCTATCCTGTGCCGATGGAATTACTTTTGTGTCAGTTAAAACGATTTCAGGTGTTGAATCAGATGTCTTCTCCGGTTCAGCTTGAAGTTTCTCAAGCGGAGCGGACCCTTCGCTAGAAAGCAGAGCAATGACATCGCCAACTTTCGCAACTTGATCCTTTTCAAAAAGTTTTTTGATTAAAATTCCTGACGCCTCAGAGGGTAACTCGTTATCAACTTTATCCGTTGCTACCTCAACGAGGGGCTCATCAACTGCAACGGTATCGCCAATGTTCTTTAGCCAATTAGTAATGGTTGCCTCAGTGACACTTTCCCCCATTTTTGGTAAACGAATTTCTATCTGACCCATTACTGTGATTTTGACCTTACAAATATATGTAAATTCTTCAAAAAAGACTTTAAAAATGGCTTAATTGCCCAAGGAGTGCCAATTTTTTAGAACGCATTGCAAGTCAAAAAGAGAGGAATAATTTTTGGCATACAACAGGTTAATTTTCTCGTAATCCCCGCTATCTTCATCACTTGAAAATTGAATAGGAAGTAAAATACCCGGTTTTATGTAATTGTTTGTTCTTTCAATGGGTGCTCCAATCCAGGTTTTCTTTCCGACGACAACGTGCCAAATGTTCGCAAATACATTCCTTTTTTTTCGTTGGAAAAAATAAATTATCGGGAGAGAAATGAAAAAGACAAGTGATACGGAAAGATCAAATAATCTCTTCGATCTTTTATTTTCAGGGCGCATCAACAAGTTTACATTTTGAATGTATAGATCTCCAGTAGAGTCTATTGAGTTACTGCCAATCAAATACTCTGTCTCAGGTTGAGCAATTTTGAAGTCAATACCGGGCGTATTCGTTGTTGTCATATATCCGATAATATCTTTTGTTGTAAGATCTTTGGATGAAAAAATAAGCTCATTAATTTTATCGATAAGTATTATTTCTTGTACTTTGTTTGGATCAATTTTAGGGTCCATTGTATCTATCCAGCGAATGCTTCCAACGTTCGAATACGTTGCGACAAGTATATTTTCAATCCGATTAAATTCATCTTTTGAACCAAGAATGGCAAAATGTTTTTGTTCGGGTTTTGGTAAGCCTAGGCGATGTGTCTTATATAAATTTAAGATCATACGCAGTAGGTAAAATTGCAAAATATACCATGAAACGCCGATCAAAATGAATAAGCGAGAAAATTGGTATTCTTTGGGTAAAAGCGCATAGACTACAAGAATAAACAAAGTTCCTACAAAACCGCTTTTCCAGATGACTCCTCTGCTAGCGCCTTTGTCGTAAA
>VGMK01000025.1 GCA_016866375.1 Bacteroidota bacterium | reverse complement strand
ATCTTTTAAATCAGTTGGGAATAAATAGAATTATTCAATCGGATTAACGAGCGGTTGTTGACCGGCATTTTTAATTTTAGGAAGGTAATACCGAAAATCTACTGATAAAAAAGCTCCACTAACTTTTTTGAAATCATTGGCTTTCAGTTGCGTACCGTAAAAATACAAACCATTGTACTCAAAGAGCGCTGCCAGAGGTATTTTTGCCGAAGCGCCGAGGTAATAGAAACCGGCTTGTTTCGTTCGGAATTCGAATCCGGCTTGTGCATTTATTTCAGCACCAAACTTCGATGGCGCGTAGCCATAGTGAACAAAATTACTTTTACCGTCGGTGTAGTTGTCTACGCGTACACTCGTTGGTTTGTAGAAAAGAGAAGCTCCTAATCCTGCAAATCCAAAAATGGATTTTGATAACCTAACAAATACCAACCCTTGAAAAGGAAACTCATAATTTATGAAAGTCATCTTATTCTCAAGTAAAATGGATGAATCAGGTACTTCCATTTGCACATGCAAGTGGCGTTGTGTAAAGTTTATCCCACCTTCTATACTAAATCCATTTTCAAAATCACGCCTTATTGAACCTCCAAAAGAATAGCCGGGTAGGAATTTTGAAGAAGATGAATACATCGAATCTTCCAAAAAAATGGGCACATTGCTCCCAAATCCTGGAATAATTAATCGCATTTGCATTCCGTAATAAAGTGGAATGTCTTCGTTGAATTCTTCCCTGTATTCTTTTTGGGCGTGTGCAAGCACAACCTTGAGTAAAATAAAATAAATTAGAAATAGATGCTTCAAATTAGTCAGTTATCCAGTTAGCATTATACTCCAGAGGTTTTCTATGTGCAATTTCGGGCCATGAGCTCGCTGGGTAACCGACATAAAACAAGCCAAGACACTTATCTTTAGGTTCAAGTCCTAAAAATGCATTCATTTTTTCGTGGTAAATTAGTTTTGGTGTTGACCAAAACCCCCCAATTCCGTATGCTGTACAGGTAAGGTGCATGTTCTGAATTGCACATGCAACCGCCTCAATTTCCTCAATTTCAGGGATAAGTTCCTCGGCTTGTCTTTTCATTGAAACCGCGATTACTGCAGCGGATAGTTTCGGTCTGCGGATAAGTTTTGCTAATTTCTGTGTATTTTGTTTTTCCTGCGGGATGACGGCAAGATATGTCTCGCCTAAGAAAGTGCTCAATTTATCTAATCCTTTTTCAGTAAATACATGGAATCTCCAAGGTTGGGTGTTTCCATGGGTGGGCGCAAACTGACCATTTGATAGAATCAATTCAAGTTGTTCCTTGTGGACTTTTCTTTCGGAGAACTGTTCTGGATATATTGTTCTTCGATTTCGAATTAGTTCTGTGATTTCGGATAAATTATATTTCATTCAAAATTTAACTATTGAATTTTTCTAACAGGGCAAACATGTCAGCTTACTCTCGCTTTTATAAACTTTGGCCGTCGATAAATATTTTAAAGTGGATAACCCAAAAATAAGCACAACGCTTGGAACATTTATAAGTTCAAAAATAGACAATAAGTCAGATAATACAAAGAAAACAGAATTCCAAATTTGTTTTTTAAATCGTAATTTTGTGCCGAATGAAATTAATTTACCTGCTTTTTTTTGTTTTAGTTAATGGCCTCTTAGTCGCTCAAAATTCCACAGATGGTGGGGTTATTTTGGGTAAACTTACAGACGATAATACCTCACTGCCTCTAGAATATGCATCTGTTCGTGTTTTGAAAGCAGCGGATTCGACCCAATGTGCCGCAGTATACACGGATGAGTTGGGGAAATTTCTCTTTGAAAATTTATCTTTCGGCACCTACATACTAAAAATTTCAAGACCAGGTTTTCAAACGTATTATTCTAAGCAACTGGTGATTTCTGCTTCTGCTAAGTTTTATAATTGTTCAGTAATTCGATTAGGCGTCCTAACGGGTAGTTTGAATGAGGTGAACTTATCGGCCAATTTAGATGTTTTGAGGGTGGGAATAGATAAAAAAATATACAATGTTGGTGAAGATTTATCCGTGAAGGGTGGCACAGCCAATGACATTTTAACGCGGCTTCCTTCTGTTGATTTAGATCAGGAAGGTAAAATTTCTCTGAGAGGTGAGGGGAGCGTCACCATATTGATAGATGGAAGGCCGAGTTCAATTTCAGGAGGCAATGGCAGTAACCTTTTAGATGCACTTCCTGCCTTTTCAATAGAGCGAGTTGAAATTGTCACTAACCCTTCTGCCAAGTACGATCCAGACGGTAATTCTGGAATCATCAACATTGTCCTAAAGAAAAATAAACTCAAAGGATTCAACGGAGCAATCTCCTCCAATTTGGGAACAGGAAATATCCGCAGTGGAACTGTTGCAGAGACCAATTTGTCATTAAGTTACAGAAGCGGTCCTGCAAATATTTACGGAATATACAGTTATCGCTATTTAGATGGCTTCCGGAATAATTATTCAAACCTCAACCAATTAAATCCCGACGGAAGCCGATTTATACTAGATCAGGACAGAATTGGTTCTGACCTTAATACCGGACATACTTTTCGAACGGGTGTAGATTTTAACTTAAAAGATAGACAAATACTTGGGTTTTCGGCAACAGGAAGCATGGGTGTTCGAGACAGGACTGGAGATTTATGGAATGAAACTTACGATTCTTTGGGTCAAAGAACAGCGCTCTGGCAACGCATTAGTTACGATCCCTCCCAACAGCAAAATCTTGATTTTAACGTAAATTACCGCCATGATTTTAAAAACGAATTGGGCAGTTTTGTATTTGATGCAAATCAATCCCTCGGAAAAGAAGGAATTCAAGGCTACTACAAAGAAAATTATTTTGATGTGGATTCTTTTCCTGAGGAAGGAAAAAAACCCTTAGAACAGCGCTTGAACAACAAAGAAGGTAACAATATCACAAGTGTACAAGCAGATCTGACTAAAATAATACCAAAAATTTCTGCGCGAATAGAAATGGGAGTCAAAGCCATTATTCGCAACCAACAAGTTGTTACCTACTCCGAAACATTGGATACACTATTGAATAATTATTTTGAAGATTCATTGGCAAATTTTAAATACCAATATAAAGAACGAATATATAGCGCCTATGGTATTTTCGGTCAACAGTTGGGTAAATTTAAGTACCAAGGTGGGCTTAGATTTGAGCAGGCCTACCAATTACCTAATTTAGTTTCTGAGGGGAAAGAAATCAATAATGCACCGTATTTCAACATATTTCCATCCATTTTTTTACTTTATGAACTACATGCTAAAACGAATTTAAGTTTGAGTTACAGTAAACGCATCACACGTCCTTCCTCCGTGGATATGAACCCATTTACAAATTATTCAGATCTTTTCAACCTTCGAGTTGGAAATCCATACCTCAAACCGGAATATACCGACTCTTACGACTTAAGTTTCGCACACGAACGAAAGTACTACAATGTGTCCTCGAGTTTTTATTACCGAAATGCCAAAGGTGTGATTAGTCGTGTGAAAGAGTTTTATGACAACAATACAAGCGCAGTCACATTCATGAATATTGCTCAAACGCATAGTTTAGGTTCAGATATAATGTTGAATTTCAAGCCAAACTCTTGGTGGCGGTCCTCCATCTCATGGAATGGAAATTATATATGGTACCTGACCAACCAATCCTCTTTACCAAACAGGGAAGGGTATTTTCATAATTTCAAACTCAACACGTCCATAGAATTTTGGAAAAAATCAGCAGTACTGCAGGTCAGTCATACATATAATGGGAAGAGAATCACTGTTCAAGGCATCGCTCAAAGACAAGGGCCGACTGATATCGCTTTAGAGAAGCGCTTGGCAAAGGGAAAATGGTCGATTGGAGCGCGGGTTTCAGACATTTTTAATGTTCAGGGATTTTATTTCATGGTTGACCGTCCGACTTTTGAACAAACCTCAACTTTTAAGTGGTTAACCAGGAGGTATTATTTGTTAGTAAGCTATAAGTTCGGGAAACTCGAAGTTTCCAACAAAAAATCTAATCTTAATGAGAGTGGCACGGGAGATTAAAAAATATTTTTTACTTACTTTGTTTCTCTCATTATTGACTCATGTAGTTATTTGCCAAGGAAAATGGAGTTCAAATACTACCCCCTCTTATTCCCAGTTAATTTTACATTTGTCACAACTCAGCGAGCTTCATTCGGAGGTGGAAATGTATGCAATGGGACAATCGGATTACGGTGAACCCATTTACTTAATTATTGTAAACGGGGCAGGAGACTCAACGCTCACTTTTGAAAAAGCCAAGAATTCAACAACTTTATTGGTCAACAATGCGATTCATCCTGGAGAACCCGATGGTGTAAATGCTTGTTTGATTTGGTTGGAAAATTGGATAAATAAAGGTAAAATAACGGCTGAATTACCTCTTATTGCCATTATTCCGGGATATAATGTTGGTGGAATGTACAACCGATCCTCCACCAGCAGAGCAAATCAAAACGGCCCCGAGGAATACGGTTTTCGTGGAAATGCGCGAAATCTTGATTTGAATCGTGACTTCATAAAGTCTGACGCGGAGAATACAAGGACCTTTTATAAAATATTTCATGCCTTAGATCCTGACGTATTCATTGACAACCACGTGAGCAATGGGGCAGACTATCCCTACACCCTAACTTACATTTCTTCCGTGAAGGAGCGCCTTGCTCCGAGTCTCAAGAAACTTACTTACGGACAATTGATTCCCTATCTCACAAAAGTGCTAAGGAAACATAAATGGGAGTTATTTCCATATGTTGAATTAAAAGGGAAAACCCCGGAAGAGGGAATTATTGCTTTCAATGATTTACCTCGTTATGCGATGGGCTATGCAAGTTTATTCAATACCATGAGTTTTACAGTGGAAACTCATATGCTAAAACCATTTCCTGAAAGAGTAAAGGCCACACACGACTTTATGGATGAATTGATTTGTTGGATGGGAGGGCACGCGAAAACCATTGAAGCCGAGAGGGTAAAGGCCAAAAATTGGGCAAAGGAAAAATCAACGTTCTCCTATAATTTTACCTTATCGGAAATGAAAGACTCCATCTGGTTTAAAGGATATGAAGCAGAGTATTTAAAAAATGATCTAACCCAAGCAGCATACTTAAATTATAATCGTGCAAAGCCATACGAAAAGTACATTCCACATTTCGATAAGTATCTGACCGCAGACTCCTTAAACATACCAGACTTTTATGTGCTTGGTGGACAAGAGAAAAAAGCCAAAGAAATACTAGCACTCAACAAAATTGAATACAAAGAAATTAACATGGACACCATAATGAATCTTGAGGTACTTGTTGTAAAAGACTTTAAAAGTCTAAATAAACCCTATGAGGGGCATTTTAAACATACTGAGGTTAAACTTGCACCCCCATCGAAGCAAGCGGTCAAATTAAAGAGCGGTGATTGGATAATTCCAACCCGTCAGGAAAAATCACTATTTGTGCATGCTGTATTATGGCCTGAGGCAGAGGATTCTTTTACTGCATGGAACTTTTTTGATTCGTACCTGCAACAAAAAGAATATTTTTCAACGTATGTTTTCAAGGACAAAATAGGTGAGATTTTTAGCAAGGACCCCAAATTAAAATCAGCTTTTGAAACAAAACTCCGAACCGATTCTTCATTTGCATCGAGTGAATGGGATCAGTTATATTTTATTTATGCAAATAGTCCATATTTTGAACAAACGTTTATGCGGCTTCCTGTGTTTTTAGGCAATTACTGATGGAATGGGGCTAGTTCAACGCGAGACACTAAAAACCACCATTTTGTCATCGGTGGGTTTGGTTTTAGGATATGTGAATAAAGCCGTTTTATTTTTGATCCTACTGTCACCGGAGCAGGTAGGACTTGTAAATTTAACCGTTACAGTCGGGTTGTTATTTTCACAATTTGCCAATTTAGGGACCATTTACAGTGTTTGGAGATTTTTTCCATTTTTTCACAATGGTCGCGGTAATTATGGCTTCCTTTTCCTCAATGTTCTTATTGTTTTACTTGGGGTTATTTTAATGTCTTTGGTAGTATTTATTTTTAGTGATACCATCGTTTACTTGTATGATGATAAATCCTCTTTATTTGTTGAATATTACCTTTGGATTATTCCAATTGGTGTCGCACACGTTTATTATGTCCTTTTTGATAATTATCTGAGAAGCCTCCACAACAATGTGCTTTCTGTTTTCTTGAATGAGATAATGCTTCGTTTGATGGTGATGTTGCTTCTGTTGCTGCTCTATTTGAAGTGTATTGGGTTTCATCAATTCTTTATTTTTCACGCATTATTGTACTTTTTACCAACCGCTGTTCTTTTTTTCTATCTCATAAAAAAGGGAGAATTAACGCTTTCTCTAAAGTCCATTCAGGTTTCAAACAGATTCCGCAGGTTAATTTTCTACTTTAGTAGTTTCAGCTACGTTAATACACTTGCTGTTCTGCTTGTAATTTCGATGGATGCGATGATGATTGCCCATTACATCAGTCTCAAAGCTACGGCTGTTTATACCACAGTTATATACATTACAAGTGCCGTTATGGTACCATATCGGTCTCTTATCAGGGTTAGTTCACCGCTTGTTGCCTTACATTGGAAGAACAGAGAAATAACTGCTCTACAAAATCTGTACACTAAGTCGAGTTCTGTAGGATTGTATTTTGCTATTCTGAGTTTTTCGGTTATTTGGTTTCCGATCAAAGAAATTTTTTCTTTTATTCCTGAATACAGCGAGGGTATCTATGTGTTTCTATTTATTATGATAGGCAGAATGGTGGATATGTTTTGCGGGCTAAATGGTACTATTTTTTCAACATCACGCAAATATAAATACGATTTAATTTTTTCTGTATTTCTTTGTCTCAGTGTATTTTATTTAAATCTATTATTAATACCTGTTTACGGTATCATCGGCGCCGCTATTTCCACCTCTCTGGCATACGTGGTATACAATATACTCAGATGTTGGTATATTTTCCATTACTACAAATTACAACCAATGTGTAAGCAGCAGCTATTTTTACTGCTTTACTTTACTTTATTTTTTTCTCTGATGTTTGCCTTGGATTCATTTCTTTTCCAATCCATCGCATTTTCAAACGTAATGATTCCTATTTTAATGAAATGGTTATTAATATTTTTGGGATTAGTGATTCCCGTTTATTGTCTAAATTTGGAAAAAGAGTCCACACAATATGTGAAAGGTTTAATGGCTACTTTTAGAAAAAAAAAGGCAACGAGCATATGAAGTTTTCGTTTTAAAAAGGACATGAATAGGATACTATTATTATCATTATTATTAGCAAGTGCCACGCAAACAAGTGCTCAGAAAATTGATCCTGATGATTCATTCACCTTTGAGTTATGTTTGCCAAATGGCACCGCAAACAAACCTTTTAGGGAAATCATGCAAGGGGTAGTGAGTGCTACACCCTATTACCAATATACACTGAAAAATGCCTTAAGTTTTGGTGTTGGAATGAACTACAGCTATTATGCCATCAATCAATTTCGAGTAACGCAAAAAATACTCGGAGGAATTCACCAGGGGGTTGTATTTCTTAAAATAGGGCATGAAAAATTCTGGTCAGAACGGATGGGAACCGATATTGGTGTAAAAATAGGTTACTCTGAACTTTTTGTGAAAAGTAATTTACTAGCATCCCAAGGAATTAGTTTTCGACGCATGGACGGTTTATTCATTGAGCCCACGATTTCCTATGTTATTACCACGGATGTTAACAGTAGCCTCAGATTAGTTTTGGGTTTTCCATTTTATAATTTTAAATTTCAACCTTGGACGGTTGGAGAGGGGAGTTGGGTTTATGCAACATCTTCAAGCGGTGACAATAACACCCCAGGGATTTATGAGGAAGAGACTGCCAAATCGAATTCCAGTGCCTTCTCCATTGGTTTTGGCTATACGTTTTATTTTAACGGCAAAAAATCCGAACCTTGGTTAGATAGTGAATAGGATTAAGTTTGAATTACACCAACATTATATCTTTTGTCGACAGGCGATTGATTTGCCATGGCGATTCCCATAGAAATAAATTCGCGGGTTTTTGCCGGATCAATGATAGCATCAATCCATAACCTGCTCGCCGCATAATATGGCGAAATTTGTTCGTCGTATCTATTTTTTATGTTATTAAAAATTTCAGCTTCGCG
The DNA here is from genome assembly GCA_016866375.1 of Bacteroidota bacterium. Lineage (GTDB taxonomy): Bacteria > Bacteroidota > Bacteroidia > Flavobacteriales_D > Crocinitomicaceae > UBA952. The sequence goes on along the minus strand of VGMK01000025.1, from coordinate 7,693 downwards.
CTGTGGTGTAATCTCTTCTCCTTTTCCTTTCAAAGTAGCGACCTCAATTTGAAGAAGAGTTTTTGCTGCTGCAGAACCGGACATAACGGCTATTTCGGCTGTAGGCCAAGCTGCAATTAAGCGAGGATCGTATGCTTTTCCGCACATGGCGTAATTTCCTGCACCGTATGAGTTTCCTAAAACGACGGAAAATTTTGGAACAACGCTATTGGCCATGGCGTTCACCATTTTAGCACCATCTTTTATGATGCCTCCGTGTTCACTTTTTGAACCAACCATAAATCCTGTCACATCGTGCAAAAAGACGAGCGGAATATTTTTTTGATTGCAATTCATAATAAAACGTGCCGCTTTATCTGCTGAATCAGAATATATTACACCGCCAAATTGCATCTCTCCCTTGGCATTCTTTACGATTTCTCGATTATTTGCTACAATTCCAACGCTCCAACCTTCGATTCTTGCGTATGCTGTGATAATGGACTTTCCATAGGTGGGTTTGTATTCGGTCCATTCTGATGCATCGACAAGGCATTTTAATAATTCTTTGGTATCATATGGTTTGGATCGGTCTGAGGGTAAAATTCCGTAGGCCTTGAACGCTTCTAATTTCGGAGCGAATGCTTCGATTTTATCAAATCCTGCCTCTGCGCGTTTCCCCAAACGACCGACTAAGTCACGTATGGTAGCCAAGCATGTTCTATCGTCAGGTACTTTGTAATCACAAATACCAGATAATTCTGTCTGAGTCGTTGCTCCTCCAAGTGTTTCGTTGTCGATAGATTCGCCAATTGCTGCTTTTACCAAATATGATCCGGCTAGGAAGATTGTCCCGGTTTTATCGACGATAAGCGATTCATCTGACATTATAGGCAAATACGCACCTCCTGCAACACAACTTCCCATCACCGCTGCAATCTGAGGGATACCCTCTGAACTCATGATGGCATTATTCCGAAATATCCTACCAAAGTTTTCTTTATCAGGAAAAATTTCATCTTGGAGAGGTAAGTAAACACCTGCAGAGTCGACAAGGTAAACGATCGGTATTTTATTTTCCATAGCGATCTCTTGAGCCCTGAGATTCTTTTTTCCGGTAATTGGAAACCAAGCACCTGCTTTTACTGTAGCATCATTGGCGACAACGATACAAATGCGATTTTTAATATAGCCAATGACAACTACAACGCCTCCTGATGGGCAGCCGCCATGTTCTTTGTACATGCCAAATCCGGCAAAAGCGCCAACTTCGAAGCGAGGAGCTTCTTCATCAAGAAGTATATCGATTCGTTCACGGGCGGTCAACTTTCCACTTTCGTGAAGTTTTTCTATTCTTTTTTTTCCTCCGCCTTCTTTAACTTTTGCCAATTCCTGTTCGAGGGCGCTTAATTTTAAGCGCATCTGATCTTCGTTGAAGTTAAATGCTAATTCTCTATCGGATATAGCCATGTCGTAATTTTGTCCCAAATATACGAATTGTAAAACGACAATTAAATTGTATTTTTGTTTCATGCAGGAGACCAAAGGACTTAACACCTTTTCTATTTTTTGGTATGTGTTTGCATTTTTCACCGTGGGTTTTATATTTATGTTGGAAAGCGCTTTACCTGAGGTGAACAGAAATGTATTCGCTTCCATCCGATATGTGCTCATCGCCTTTTTATTTATAAGCTCATTCAAGAAAAAAAAGCTTTCACTGTGGATTTTTTCCTCCATGATTCTCGGTGTTGAGGTAGGCATTGACTTCCCGGAATTTTCTCTAGAAATGGAGCGCTTTGGTAAAATATTTTTACGCTTAATAAAATCTTTAGTGGCACCTCTTATTTTCGCAACCTTGGTGGTAGGAATTGCAGGGCATTCCAACTTAAAACAAGTGGGAAGAATTGGCCTGAAGAGTATTTTGTATTTCGAAATTGTCACCACATTGGCCTTGGTCATTGGTCTCTTGGCTATAAACATATCGCAAGCTGGCAAAGATGTTCAAATAGAGGCAGGGAAGTCGGAAAAGAATAGGGCCTTCAGTCTTACTGCGAATGATATCAATGGGAGCAAAAAATTAGTGAATTTATTAGATTCATTAGCTCAGCTTAAGTCGAATGAAAATAATGCCCAATTACAATCTACTATTACTTTAATGAAAAAGGACATTGTGAACATGGAGCTGAATAAAAAGGACCATTGGGTAGAGGTTTTTCCGGAAAATTTTGCGAAATCAATTGTTGAAAATCAAGTCTTACAGATTGTAATTTTTTCTGTAATTTTTGCGATTGGATTGGGTATGGTTACCAATGTTCATCACAAGACGCGAATGTTGAACTTTAGTGAAAGTTTAGCAGAAGTGATGTTTAAATTTACCGATGTAGTCATGTATGTCGCACCGCTTGCTGTGTTTGGAGCACTCGCCTCAACTGTAGCAAAATCAGGAGTTGATGTTTTATACAACCTGATGAAGTTAGTGGGTACTTTATATGTTGCTTTGCTCGTTTTTGTGGTCGGTGTGCTCTTGCCCATCGCTTTACTGGCGAAAATTTCCATTTCCAAGTTTATAAAAGCGGTTACGGAACCAGTAACCATTGCTTTTGCTACTGCGAGCAGTGAGGCTGCTCTTCCAAAGGCTTTAGAAAACATGGAGAAATTTGGTGTTCCAAAGAAAATTGTTGGATTTGTGATTCCGACGGGGTATAGTTTTAATTTGGACGGCACAACGCTTTACTTATCTCTTGCCTCGGTATTCATTGCACAAATGTGTGGGATGGATTTAACTATAGGGCAACAAATTAGTATTTGTTTGGTACTTATGCTCACAAGTAAAGGCGTGGCAGGAGTTCGGGGGGCATCCTTCGTGATTTTAGCCGGAACAGTTGCCTCCATGGGAATCGACCCAGAAAAAGCCAGTATTATTTTAGCTGTTGATGCACTTATGGATATGGCGAGGACCTCTGTAAATGTTCTTGGAAATTGTTTGGCATCAGCAGTCATCGCGCGCAGCGAGGGAGAATTGGTAACTGAATAAAAAAAAGGTCAAGAATTGACCTTTTTCTTTTAAATTTTGAGGTTCGTCCTTTAAATTGGTAACTCAATGGTTAGTGTCTCGCGTTTCATTTTTACCGAATCACACTTCAGACATTGGCTATTAAATTTATCTTTTAATGCGCTAATAGCGGCAGAATTCTTATTTTCATCATCGATTACAGCATTATAATCCTCCGGATTGGGATAGGTTGACTTGATAATTTTTAACGTACAATCACAATCATATTTGTCCTCACTTTTGCACTTATCAATAAAACTTTTTTGCCTCTCTGATGTCCACCCATCGTTCATACTTGAAACTTTGAAAAAGCAAATGACTGCTACCGAAATCGCGGAAATAGTCCAAATAGCTGCACTGATGAGGCCAATTTTTGAAGATGACTTGAGCGAATGAAGCAAAAGGCTTATGCCGAACATCACTGCAAATAAGAGTGTTGTTCCTGAGAGAATGTAAAGAAAAAGCTGTAAACTATCGTCTGTCCATGCAGCTTTGCGAAGAAAAGAATGCGCTGAACCAATAATCAGCAGGTAGGAGCCAAGAAAAATGGAAACAAGTCCATATCCGTGATTTTTCGCATTTGACGATTTTTTTCCATCCCTGCGTAGGAATATTCCCAATACAGTTAGTGTTATTCCGCCAATAAGAAATAAAATAAAAGAAGTGCCCATAATCAATAGTTTGAACTAAATTAGCTAAAATTTCAATAATTTATTACTTTAGCACGTTAATTGATAAATTCATTAAAATTTCCATCATGAAAAAATTAATAGGTATTGCTTTTTTATTCGTTAGTGTTTTTACGAATGCCCAAGATATCCAAGTTTCAGGCGCCTCATTCAAAAAGAAATTGGCTATTCAAGGAGAAGTTTTATCATTCAACGGAGCAGGGTTAAGACAAAAATATGGTTTTGACTTATACGTTGGGGCCATGTATTTAAAAGATCAATCTGCTGATGCCAATAAAATTATTAATGCAGATGAGATGCAAGCCATCAACATCAAAATAATTTCGAGTAAAGTAACACGCGATAAGTTTAACGAATCTGTTGCTGAGGGGTTCGCAAAAGCCAGTCATGGAAAAGCAACGGAGGAGCAGAAAAAAATGTTTAAAAGTTATTTTTCGAATGAGATTAAAAATAAGGACGACATTCTTTTGATATACAAACCAGAAAAAGGGATTGCAGTAATGATTAATGGACAGTATAAAGGCATTGTTGGTAACTTGGATTTCAAAAAAGCACTGTGGTCAATTTGGTTGGGAACGAAACCTGCCGATGAAAAATTAAAGAAGAAAATGCTTGGAAAGGTATAAAACACAGAAATAAGAGATCATCAAAAGCGGCCCAGCCGCTTTTTTTATTTCTTGTAAAAAGGAAGTTTTACTAACTTTGATTTAACGCCTTTCTCTCGGATTTCGATGTAAAGTTCGTTGTCAAGTGTTGCATGTTCAACGGTCACATAACCCAATCCAATACCGATTTTCATACTAGGCGACATGGTACCTGACGTAACTTTACCGATTACACTTCCCCGTCTATCCAAAATCCGGTAGTCGTGACGAGGAATGCCTCTTTCGATCATTTCGAAAGCTACGAGTTTTCGCGATACTCCATTTTCTTTTTGTCGCTGCAAGTAAGTACTGTCTACGAATTCTTTGGTGAATTTTGTAATCCAACCCAATCCCGCTTCAAGAGGAGAGGTGGAGTCGTCAATGTCATTTCCGTACAAACAGAATCCCATTTCTAAACGCAAAGTATCTCTTGCAGCTAGACCGATTGGTTTAATTCCCCAGTTCTTTCCGGCTTCGAAAACACGGTCCCAAAGTAATTCAACGTCTTCATTCTTTACGTAGATTTCAAAACCTCCCGATCCCGTGTAACCGGTAGCGGAAATCATCACATTGTCTATGCCGGCGAATTTTCCGAATTTGAAGGTGTAGTATGTCATTTCTGAAAGCACAACATCTGTGAGGGATTGCATCGATTCAGCTGCTTTTGGACCCTGAATTGCCAATAAAGAATATTCATCAGACAAATTTTTCATATTCACTCCTAAATCGTTGTGTTCTGAAATCCAATTCCAGTCTTTTTCAATATTTGAGGCGTTAACGACTAAAAAGTAATTTTCTGCATCTATACGGTAGATAATAAGGTCGTCAATAATTCCTCCTTTACCATTTGGCATACAACTGTATTGCGCCTTTCCATCGAACAGAACGGATGCATCATTAGTGGAAATTTTCTGTATTAATGAAAGTGCATTTGGACCGGACAATAAAAACTCACCCATGTGCGAAACATCAAAAACACCAACACCATTTCGTACTGTTTCGTGTTCTGCATTCACCCCTTCATACTGCACCGGCATATTGTATCCGGCGAAAGGAACCATTTTGGCTCCAAGAAGTATGTGTTTGCTTGTAAGTGCCGTATTTTTCAAAGGATTTAGCTTTTTACACGCTCAACATAAACACCTGTTCGCGTATCAATTTTGATTACTTCGCCGTTATCAATGAATAGAGGAACTTTTACCTCGGCACCTGTTGCAATTGTCGCCGGTTTCATCGAATTAGTAGCTGTATCACCTTTGACTCCTGGCTCTGTGTAAGTAACCTCTGAGACAATATACATCGGTAAATCGACAACGAGTGGAGTTTCTTCCTCTGCGTGGAATAGAATATTTACGATCATTCCTTCCTGTAGGAATCCTGGTTTTTCAACCATTTTAAGTGGGATGTTGACTTGCTCAAATGTTTCGTTATTCATAAATACATATGATTCAGTTTCTTGATATAAATATTGATATTCACGGTTCTCAATACGCACAGGATCGATTTTATGCCCTGCCGAAAAAGTGTTGTCAATTACTTTTCCAGTTTCAATTTGACGCATTTTCGTTCTCACGAATGCGGGACCTTTACCTGGTTTTACATGTTGAAATTCGATGATTTGAAACAATTTATCGTTATGTTTGATGCACAAACCATTACGAATGTCTGCGGTTGTCGCCATACTTTTTTAATTAAGGCCTCAAAGATAGATAAAATATTACTTAAAATCTTCGGATTTTAGAATTCACTTAAGGCTTGAATAAACATAAGGTAAATGTCCTCAGGGTATAATATTTCAGACTTACGAACCGTAACAGAACCGTCCGCGCTCGTTCTCTCTATACTTTTCAATTGACCAAAATCCTTGACGGTTTTTTTTTCGCTAAAAATTTGCTTACCGCTTGCATCAAAGGCCGAAGCTTGAATTGATAGCATGGGTTTAAATTTTGATTTCGAATTATTGGCCAAGGTGACGGTGTACCCCCCCGATGAGCTTACGTTTACATCAAATCGAACATAAATATCTCGTTCATTTGATTTAATGGCAGCCGATTTTGTATCGACAGGCATGCCCTCAAGTTCTCCAGCCAATCCGATTGTAGTGATAAGCTTACCATTTTTGTTTTCACGATACATACAAGTCACATTTGCCTGTAACTTTTCGCTCATTTTTTTTTCAATGGCTATTTTAATTGAATCCACTAAATCCTGAGGAAAAATCGGTGCCTCAGCGTAAGCACTGAAAAAATTTCTATCATTGAAAGTTACTTTGACATCGTTGGTAAGCAGTTCGTCGAGCCTAAAAGAAATATAGAAAATTCCTCCTGTTTGCTGACTGAATAATGAGTTAGAGAAAACCAGCAAATGAATTACAACAAATAAGCGCAACATTTTCATACCATGAATTTATAGAATCACTACGAAGATAATAGAATTATTTAGTGTTAAGTCGTGCTAATGTTTTTTGCGATACTCGATACATGCACATTAATTAATTAATTAACTTTGATAATCTGGCGATTATCACAAAGCCAGAATAAATTCCAATGCTACTTAATGACATTGATGAAAAATGTAGAGTGTTAGCTCAATTATTCAATGAGATTTCACAAGGAAGAAAACAAATTTTAGAAAAAATTGCAGGTGAGATTCAAATTAAAGTGCGTGAAAATAAAGACATTAACTTGATGTATGTTTGCACGCACAATGCACGAAGAAGTCATTTTGGGCAAATTTGGTCGGCTGTGGCAGCCGCATATTACAAAGTACCAAATGTAAAAACATTTTCAGGAGGAGTAGAGGTTACTTCTTTTCATCCAAGCGCAATAAAAGCATTGGAATCAATCGGTTTTCAAATAAACAAAATAAGTGATGGAGAAAATCCGTTTTATGAGGTTTATTACAACGATGCAGCACCTCTGCTATGTTTTTCTAAAGAGGTAACACACGAGGTTAATGCTCAAGACGAGTTTATAGCAATAATGGTATGTGGAGAGGCAGAACAAAATTGTCCATTTATTCCGTCAGCAAGTATGAGGATTTCAACTACTTATGAAGATCCGAAAAAATATGACGATACACCTGTAGAGCTTTTCGAATATGTGAAGAGTAGTCTGCTCATCGGTTTAGAATGCTTGTATCTCTATTCATTCATTAATAAGGGGTTAAGTAATTTTAGTTAAATAATTAATATAAATAAAAAATCTAATTTTAGCTGCTATTTCTCCGCAAAAAAAACTTGTTCTTAGTTTGCTTTATTGCATTGCATTCTTCAAAAGAAATTATTTGAAAGCTTGGATTCATGCTTGTGTAAGAAAAATAGCCTTTGA
>VGMK01000024.1 GCA_016866375.1 Bacteroidota bacterium | reverse complement strand
AACTTTTATCATTGAATTGATTGCATCCAATGGAATATGCGAAGACTCTTGGTTTGATACAATTACGGCAGTACCTTTTTTACCCTTGGAATACTCTGTACCGAATGTTTTTACTCCGAATGGAGACCAAGTTAATTCTGGCTATTTTATTGAAACAAAAAACGCTGTATCAATTGAAGCTATAATTTTAAACCGGTGGGGTAATAAAATGGCTGAAATTAACGATTTAAATTATCAATGGGATGGCAAAACTTCAAATGGTATTGATGCAAGTTCTGGAATTTACTTTATAAAGTATAAATTGACGGGTACAGATGGTACAGAGATTACTGGGCATACGTTCTTCCATCTTATACGTTAATGTTACATAATTAATATTATGTTAAATAGAAATATTTATAAGTAATATTATTTTATTAAAACAAATTAGATAGCTTTTTGCCTACTACAGATCCAAGAGCTACACCCATTCCTCCCATGCGCACTCCAAATGCAACGTTATCAGATTTCTTAAAAATCAAGGGAGTTTTAGACGGTCCCATTCCCATTATTCCTGCCCAGGAATATTCGATATTAAATTTTGTATTAGGAAGAATTGTTTTTTCTAATAACTCTTTCAATACCTTTTGAATATCTTCTGTAGTTGCTATTTCAGTTGTTGTTTCGCTTTCAAAATTTGTATTCCTTGCACCACCCAATAAAATTCGATTTTCAATATTTCTAAAATAATAAAAACCCTTGTCTAAATGAAAAGTGCCTTTTATTGTTAAGTTTGGAATTTCGGAAGTAACTAATACCTGAGCCCGTGCAGGTATGACTTCATTGCCTAAAAATTTTCCTGCAAACCCATTTGTACACACAATTAATTTACAAGAATTGATATCTCCAATTGAGGTTTCAATTCTTACATCTTTCTCAGATTCTTGAAAATCTAAAATTTCAATTCCATACAAAGATAAAATTCCTTCTCGTAAGGCTATTTGATGAAGGGCTATGTTCAATTTACCGGTATCTAACTGCCCTTCTTCTTTGTTGAAGTAACTGGTCTTAATTTTATTAAAACCAGATAGTTGTATTATGTTTTTATCCTCTGAATAAACTGATTTAATTCCGAAATAATGATAACATTTTTCATTTAAATAATCTAAAAAGGTAGGTGAAATATCAACTTTCGAAAAATCTTCGTGAATTAAGTCCCATGATCCATTTTTCTGATAATCAATAGTGGTATGTCCAACCATATTTTTTAACTCTTCTAGTCCCTCAAATCTCATTGAAATTGTATTCCAAACTTCTGTTTCAGGGGAATTTGTGAGATCATCATAAATTTCTGTCGGGCTACCAAAACAGGCAAAACCCGCATTCTTTGAACTTGCCCCAGACGGTAAATATCCTCTTTCGATGATTAAAATTTTTGCGGTTGGATATTTTCTTTTTAATTGAATCGCTGTTGAATACCCTACTATTCCCGCCCCAACAATTAAAAAATCAATGCCCTCAAAGTAGGATTTTCTTTCCCAGAAACTAAGTTGGTGAATTTGAAGCATTATTTGTTTAATTTAACTTTTTTCAGGAAATTTGTATAGAGGTTTTTCATTCATGAGTATACAAATATCACAATTATGAAACACATTTACCTTTATTTGACTCTAATTATTTCTGTATCTATTTCATCCAGCGTCAAAGGACAAACTGATTTTAATACTTCGATTGAAAGTGTAGAACAAGCAATTAAGAATAAAGACATTGTAAATGCCAAAAATATTCTAAGCGCTGAACCACTTCAAAGTAATCAAGGAAATAAGAAAGTCCAGGCTTTGAATTTAAAGCTAAATTGTCTTGAGAAACTACTTGATGGAATTGATTTTTTCAAAGTTCAAAAATGGGATGATGCCATTTTATCTGCTGAACAAGGGTTAACTATTGTTAAATCTAATCAAGCTATATTTCGAGGTAACGAAAAGAAGGATTTAGAAAAATTAATAGCAGATGCGAATTCTGAGAAAAAAAAAGTTAATTCAAATTCTCAAAACCAATCACCCAATTCTTCAATATCTCAGAATCAACCAAACAAACTCGAAGATTTAGGCGATCCCACTGATTACAAGACTGCGATTACTCAAATTAATTTAACCCATCAAAATGATATAAATGCCCCAAATAGAGATTTTGAAGCCAGAAAAGATACTATGAATCGAGAATCTTCAAAAAGAAAAGAATTAATTGCCAATGATTTGAATTTAAATTTAAAAATAATTGACTCCGCACAAGTCAAAATGGATAATGAAAAAGAACGTATTATTAAGTTGATCGATAGTAATAGGAGAGAATATGAGAATGAGCGGGATATTTTTTTAGACTCAAAAAAAGATCAAACAAAGGAAATAGCCCAATATATCCGAATCTCGAACGAAAAAATGGATAGTTCAATTGTCTTAATGGATCAAACAAATGCCGAAAGAATTAAGAAGATTAATCAAAATATTGACACAGTCTTAGAACAAAATTCTTCGGCAAAATATGAAATACAACAAGAAAATGAAAAAAGAATTGAAACAATTGGAAAAAATCAAACGAATGACGATTCACTGCGGAATGTCGTTCGTATTTCCATGAACGAAATGACCGATGAAAATGCCAAGTACGTTGCAGAGAATATAAAAAAAAATGATGAGTATAGGCAAGCACCTCCCCCTGTTACTAAAGGAACTGGTATTGCGAATTCAAAAGGTGTCCCCTACCCTGTTGGGATTACACAAGGTGTTTTTAGTAAAGGAGAGGTCGGCAAGCCACTTGTCTTGATTACAAGGCGCGTGAAAGTAGATGAAAACAACAATTACGATATTTACGTAAAGCAAGAATCACCAAATTCTTTAACGTCATATACCAAAAATGGAACTATTGTTACAGAATATCAGTGGAATGTAGAATCTGGAAATGTGACTAATTTTGAATAAAAATAGTTGATAAAAGATGATTTTTTGTGAATAAAGACGAAATAAAGAATTAGGTTATATTTTCTCAGAAACTTAATTTTATTCAAAATTATTGGAATGTTTGACGATGAGGAAGATTTATCAGAAAAAGAGTTAAAATCGGACATAGCTCTTTTTGAAAGTTATGTAAACGGAGATTCTATTGGATTTATTGACGGTGACAGAATTGAATCAATAATTGATTATTATCTTTTAAATTCAAACTATCCAATGGCAAAAAGTGCAGCCGAATTGGGAATTACTCAACTTCCTTTTAACCTGATATTTTTTTTAAGGAAAGCCCAATCTCTCGCAGGTCTGGGTATGATTTCCGAATCAATCGAGCTTCTTGGCCAAGTAGACAGAATTGAAAATTATCAATCAGAATTACTTTTAACCAAAGCTGCCTTGTTCAGTCAGATTCGCGATTCAAAAAACGCAGTAAAATTTTATCTCCAAGCTTTGGAATACTGTCAAAATCAAGAGAAAGATGAAATTTATGTTGATTTAGCGATAGAATATGAAAATTCAAGAGACTATGATAGCGCAATAAAGACCTTAATGGTAGCCCTTAAACACAATTTTAAAAATGAAATTGCCTTTTCTGAATTATGCTATTGCTTTGAAAAAACACATCGTTTTGATGAAATGCATCAACAAATTCTTAAGTTTATTGATGATAATCCATATTCATATTTTGGTTGGTATCAATTAGGGAGTTATTATTTGCGGAAAGATAATTATGATAAGGCTATCTGGGCTTTTGATTACTGTTTAATAATTAATGAAAATTCAGGAGCGGCTTATTTTAATCTCGGAAATGCCTATTTGTCGTCTGAAAAATTTCATCAAGCGATTGAAAGTTTCAATAAATGTATAGAAATTGATGGTGAAGACCCTCTTGCTTTGTGTTATTTAGGAGAATCTTATGAAAATATACATGAATATGAATTAAGTAAAAGTAATTACCAAAAAAGTATTGAACTTTCTCCTGAATTCTCTGAACCTTGGTTAGGTTTAGGAATAATTGCTGATTTACAAGAAAATACCGGGGAAGCAATCGTTCTTATGAATAAGGCACTCGAATTAGACCCGGAAAATCCTGTTACACTTCACTTGATCGGATCTTTATATCTAAAGAATAACGACCACGAAATTGGATTTAATTACATCAAAAAGTCTTTGGAAATCGATCCCTCCGACATGGACTGTTTAAAATCATTCATGGAAAATTTAATCAAAATTGATCTTTTAGAATGCCATGATTTTATTCATAGTTTTAATATTAAAAATGGACAAGAAATTGAATCATGGTTGTGGGAAGTAAATTTGCTCTGGTTGCTCGGTCACAAAATTGACTCGATCGCTTTATTTAATTTTTGTGTTGTTAATGACCCGGTCAAATCTAAGGAGCTTTTCAAAATAAATGCAGAATTACTTGGTTGCAATGAATTAACAGATTTAGTTGATTTATCAGAGTAATGTTTCAAAAAAAAAATGAATTTTCCAATCATCAAGGTCCGGTATATTGCTTATCTAAAAATACGAATTCATTTTTTTCGAGTAGTGCCGATAAATTTATCGTTCGTTGGGATTTGTCTAAATTCATCCAAGATAAATTTGTTGTAAAAGTTAATTCTTCTGCTTTTTCAATTTATCACCTAATCAACCTCCCCTATTTAATTATTGGTTGTTCAAATGGAAATATTCATGTTATTGATACTGAATCAAAAAAGGAAATTAAATTTCTTGAATACCATAAATCAGCTATTTTCTTGATTAATGAAATTTTAGAAAAAAATTATTTCTTTACCGGTGACGCAGAGGGGAATTTATGTTTTTGGAATAATCAAGACTTTAAATTAATTCGTAAAATCCCACTAAATTGTGGTAAAATTCGCAGCACACACTTTTTTGAAAACGATATTCTCATAGGGTCTAAAGATGGTAAGTTAAGATTCATTGATATAGATTATTTGACACCTATTGAAGAAATATCAATCAATACAGAGGGAGTTCAAGCAATTTTAAAAATGAATGATCAGTATTTGATTGGTGGATATGATGGGTATTTATATTTTTTAGATCCAAAATCAAAAAAAATAGTTTCCAAAATCCCCGCTCATAAAGGACCGATTTATTCGCTAACAAGGATGAATAAAGATTGTTTTATTAGTGGTAGCCGTGATAAGAGTATTAAAATATGGAACATTAACTCGTTGAAAGTAATTGATAAAAAGGATTTTAAAACCGGGGGACATCGAAATTCTGTTAATTGCATTATTTCATTGGATGAAAAATCTTTTGTTTCTTGCTCCGATGATTCAAATATAATCTTATGGTCACAAGAATTTTAATTAGTTGTTGTATTTTTGATTAAAAATTAATTATGAAATTATTTTATTTACAAATTATTTTTTTCCTGTGTATCAAAATGACGATCGCTCAAGAAAATCATTCAGGCTGTGCAAAGCAAAACCAATTTAAAAACCACCAACTTAAAAGTAATACCCTCACTGTTTCTCAGATTGCACAAACAGAAAAATACGACGTACATTTTTATGGCTTAGATTTAAATATGACGAATACGTCAACTTATCTTTCTGGTACGGTGAGAATAGATGCGCGTGCCAAAGTGAATCTTGACTCTGCATTGTTTGAGTTGTATCCAACATTATTGATTTCTGAAATACGCTTAAATGGAACTCCAACCCAATTTTCAAGAGCTGAAACGGCTGTGAAGGCATATACGAATGCTAATTCAGGTCAGTTATTCTCTTTAGAAATTGATTATTCAGGAAACCCACCTACTGCGCAAACCAATCCACTGGGCGGAAGCGGAATTACTGCTGGATCGTCTCCGAGCTGGGGAAACAAAGTAGTTTGGACACTTTCTGAGCCATTCTCAGCGATGGAATGGTTTCCATGCAAACAAAGTCTAACAGACAAAGCAGATAGTTCTTTTTTTTCCATAACTGTTCCAGACACTTGCAAAGCTGGATCAAACGGGATTTTATCGAGTATTGAGACACTTGGGAATGGATTCCTAAAATTTAATTGGGAGCATAGACACCCCATCGATTACTATTTGATTTCGGCGGCAGTAGCAAAATATGTTGATTATTCCTTTTACGTTACCCCAGCCGGTGCTCCAAATCCAATTTTGGTTCAAAACTACATTTACAACAACCCCCAAACCTTGCCAAACTTTATTGATGAAATAAATGAAACCGGAGATTTCATAGAATTGTTTTACGATAAATTTGGCCCCTACCCTTTTGAGGATGAAAAATACGGACATTGTATGGCGCCTATATCCGGTGGGATGGAACATCAAACAATGACTACTCAAGGATTTTTCGAAAAAACCTTAACGGCTCACGAATTGGGTCATCAATGGTGGGGAAATAACGTCACGTGTGCGTCTTGGGCAGACATTTGGATGAATGAGGGTTTTGCCTCTTACAGTGAGTACATCATGCTTGAAGATCTTTACCCTTCAGAAAAAGCGCAACATATGTTGGATGTTCACGAAAATGTTAAATCACAAATTGGCGGTAGTGTATGGGTATTAGACAGCCTCAACGAAAACAGAATTTTTAGCGGAAGGCTAACATACAACAAAGGAAGTGCAATCATACATACGCTGCGATTTTTAATAAATAACGACGAGCTATTTTACGATGGGCTAAGCGCTTTTCAAGTTGCTTTTAAAGACTCAACGGCGAGAGGTGTCGATTTTAAAAACTTTATGTCAACCTATTGTAATTTGAATCTGGACAATTTTTTTGATGAGTGGTATTTTGGAGAAGGATATCCAACGTATTCGGTTAAATGGAACCAAGATGAAAATGACATAGTTGTTCAAATTAATCATACCGCATCTAAACCTGCCGTTACGCCTACTTTTACAAACTCGATTGAAATAAAGTTTAATCGAACACCAATGCCGGATACCATTGTTCGTTTTCCAATTTCCTCAAACCAAGAAACATTTTATTTATCCAATTTTGGTACATTGAGCACGAATGCAACGGCAATCATTGATCCCAATAATTGGGTTATTAATAATGTCGGAACGGTTACACAAGATAATTCCTTAAACTTGGATAATTTGGCGCAATCAGATGAGCCTATTATTGTTCCCAATCCAAATAGTGGAATTTTCACTATTAAAAACCTGAATTCTAAGGCCGAAATCAATGTTTATGACTTGTTTGGTAAAATTGTAAAATCACTTGAATTCGAACCGAATACGTACATCGATTTATCACAACTCAAAAAAGGAAATTATTTACTCGAAATTTTGTTACCTGAGAATCAAAAAAGATTGAAGATCATTCAATTATAACTTTTTTTGTGAATAGTTTTTTCTTTAATTTATACGTTTTGAATTAACTTTTTAGTATTTTGACTAAAAAAAAAATCATGAATTACCGTTACCTCATCGCTATTCTTTTTGTTGCCTTAGATTTTTTCGGCATATCACAAACGACTATTTGGCAAAATGATTTTGAAAATCCTGCTGAGTGGACGCTGAATGTTTCTACTGGACAAAATGATATTGATGCAAATCTTTGGGTAATTTCCGATGCCGAGGGAGGTGTTGCTGCAGGTGGGTGTGGTACGGCTGGAAATGGAAATAAAACCTTACATGTTGGATGTCAAGGGACTTGGTGTGTGGGAACCGGCGCAACCTATAATGCTGGTGATGGCGGATTAGGATTTATCTATGCCACAACCAACAAACGTGCTGTCTTCGCTTCAAACATTAGCACTTTGAATTCCCAAAATTTGAGTGTTGAGTTTGATTACATAGGCATTGGACAAGCAAATGATGATTTTGGAACCGTTATTTATAGTACAGATGGTGGCACAACATGGACGAATCTTCAAACAATAACTCCTGCTACTACGTGCGCAAATGGACAAGGGTTGTGGACGCATTTGTCAATTCCTTTACCTGTGAGTTGTGAAAATAGCTCTACTTTGAGAATAGGATTTAACTGGAAAAACAGCAACGATGGAGCAGGAACAGATCCTTCTCTTGCCATTAACAACGTAAAAATCACTACGAATATTCCACCAGATCCAGTGGCTAATTTCACCTTAAACGACAACCAAATCTGTCAAAACTATTGTTTTACTTTTTCCAATACCAGTTCAGATGCAACGAGTTATTCGTGGGATTTTGGAAACGGAAATTCTTCTACGCTTGAAAACCCACAACCACTTTGTTTCAATTTGCCTGGACAATATGTAATCACCCTAATTGCGTGTAATAATCAAGGATGCGACACAACTTCGCAAAACGTAACAGTGTTACAAGCACCATTTACGGGATTAGAATTTTTGAACGGTCAAATTACGTCCTTACAACCGAATGCGCTTTATCAATGGTTATTGTGTCCTTCTTTAACGATTATTCCTGGTGCTACTTCGGTGGAATACACGCCTCCAATCAACGGAGCATATGCTGTAATCGTGACGCTTGCGAATGGATGTTCCGATACTTCCGATTGTATTCAAATCAACGATTTGGGAATTCAAGAGCAGGTTAGTTCTTTAGGCTTATTTCCAAATCCAGGAAATGGAACATTTTCAATAGATTCTAAATTGTTTAATTCGTGTGATATTACCGTCTTTGATGTAACTGGTCGAAAGCAAGAAATTCTTTGGGAAGGAAATTCAATTACGATTGTAACCGCTTCGAAAGGTTTGTTTTTCGTTCGTATTAAAGTTGAAAACGGTGCTGAAAAGGTTGTTTCCTATTTAAAGGAATAACTTATCAATTTTGAGATGGTATACGTTGAGGATTAAGTTCTTCAAACCTTACATCTTCTTTGAAAGGAATCTTTCGCATTTCACCTACTTCTAAGCAATAGTAGCCGAACTCTTCGGTAATTCGTCCCTTTAGAAAATAAACTCCTTTACCAAAGAACGGGTATTTTCTTACCGACTCAGGAAAATGTACCGAGTCGATTGTATCACCATTTTTATCGATCAAAGTGCCAAAATTCATAACCGTACCACTAGCCGTTTTAGAGTTTTTGATGGTGACTAAATAACCATACATTTCCACTACAGCGCTAAATTTATTCGGCATCTCGGAGGCAAGCGTATGACTCGGAAGCGGGTAAGCAAGTAAATCAAACGGATTACATAAAGGAAATCCCAAGAGTTCCAATTGTTCAAATGCTTGCTCGTGAAGCTGTTCATCCAATACAGGAAGTTTAAATTGTTTCTCCGTAACCGCAAACAATTCCGGAAGTTTAGGTTTCTTTACGATGCTATGATGATAGAAATGTGCCTTCCAAAGCAATTCCTTTCGTGATTCCGGAAAATCGCGTAATGCTCCAATACGAATCATCAGCGAGAGCTGTTCCAAGGGGATTACCAATCGCCTCATCAAATCATCAAAATCTAAAAACACTCCTCGCCTACCTCGTTCTTCCATTAGTTGTTGTATTAAGCGAACTTCAATCCCCGCAACGAGGTTAAATCCGATGATAAGCCGTTGACCAATTAATGTGCACTCAAAAGCTCCAAAATTTACGGATGGTGCTTCTATTTTTGCGCCAAATCTTCTGGCTTCATGCACATAAATTTCTGTTCGGTAATACCCACCAAAGTTGTTGATAGTCGCCGTCATGTATTCCAAGGGATAATACGCTTTTAGGTAAAGGCTCTGGTAACTTTCTACCGCATACGAAGCAGAGTGTCCTTTAGAAAATGCATACCCAGCAAAACTTTCGATTTGTCGCCACACATCTGCGGCAAGCTCCAGCGAATAACCCTTTCGAAGGCAATTTTCAAAAAATGTGTCACGCACCCGTTGAAATTCTTCCCGTGAACGAAATTTCCCCGACATACCACGTCTTAGCACATCTGCTTCTGCGAGTGATAAATCGGCAAACAGATGCGCTACTTTAATAACATCCTCTTGATACACCATCACACCGTAAGTTTCAGGCATGATACTGACTAAAATCGGATTGGCTTCTGCTCTTCGGGAAGCATTTCTATGACGTAAAATATATTCCCGCATCATACCCGATTGTGAAACCCCAGGACGAATAATCGAACTTGCGGCAACAAGCTCTAAGTATGTCTTTACTTGCAGCTTTGTCATCAACATACGCATGGCAGGAGATTCCACATAAAAGCAACCTAAGGCCTTTGCCTCAACTAATAACTGTTCTATCTTTTTGTCTTTTTTAAAATAGTGAATGTCGTGAATGTCGTGTGGCGGATTTTCAGGTTGGTTATACGCTATAACATCCAAGGTGTCGTGTATTTTCCCGAGGCCACGTTGACTGAGAATATCGAATTTATACAAACCAACGTCTTCCGCTTCAAGCATAGAAAATTGTGTCGTTGGAAATCCTTTTGGCGGTAAAAAAAGTCCCGAATACCACGTCATAGGGCGCTCACTGATGACAATACCGCCGGAATGTACGCTTAAATGCGAGGGTAATCCTTTTATTTGTTCACTGTATTTAATAACCAACTTTGAAATTTCATCTAAGTTTTCGATCCTAAATTTCCCGCTACAGAGTACATCAATTTCTGATTTTGGCAATCCAAAAACTTTCCCCAACTCTCTTATTGTAGCTCGGAACTGGAACGTATTATACGTACACAACCAAGCAGCATTAGGATATTTTTCAAATAGGTAATTCACCACATCGTCCCGATCCTTCCAAGAAAAGTCGATATCAAAATCAGGAGGGTTTTTTCGATAAAGGTTTATAAATCGCTCAAAGTATAAATCAAGCTCTAAGGGATCCACGTCGGTGATGCGGAGTAAATATGCCACAATACTGTTGGCACCACTCCCTCTTCCCACATAAAAATAACCTTTTGATCGAGCATAAGAGCAAAAATCCCAGGTAATTAAGAAATAAGACAAATAATGCTTTTCAGAGATAATCGCAATTTCTTTCTCAATACGCGCCACAATTTCATCCGTAAGCGTCGGGTAACGGTAATCAAGTCCTTCTGCACACAATTCACGAAGTAGAAGCTCGTCTTCTTCCTTACTACCGGTGTAACTGATTGGGTTTTGCGGCATAGCTTCATCTCCAAAAGCAAAAGAAACGTGACAGGTATCGAATAAACGCAGTGTTTGCTCGTAGATATCCGCATGATTTTTTACATTTTCCTCGAGCAAAGAGAGCGGCCCAAAAAGCTCCGTGGAAGGTGCTTGTTGCGTCGTTGGCAATTTTGACAACAAGGTATTTAGGTGAATAGCACGCAAGAGGCGGTGTGTATTGAAATCGCGTTTGTTGCGAAAGGTCATAGGCTGTAAAAACAGCATTTTTTCGCGTGAAAAATTAGTATACTTATACATTAAGTTAGCTAAGCTTTCTCCTTGAATTTCAATGTATTCGTTTTGATTTAATTTAAAATTTACCCTTTCTATTGGATAGCACGTGTAGCAACTGGTAAAATGAGGCAATCGTCGGGGAAATGGTGTTTTAGTTTGCAAGTAGCGACTTAAAAAATGATTCATTTCATGAAAGCCTCTGTTGTTGCGCGCAATGAGGGTAGCAACATGTTCCATTCCGTTACGAAGTTCAACCCCTACAATTGGTTTTATTCCCAAACGCTGTGCTTCTCTCACAAAAGCCAATACAGCACCTGTAGCGTTGATGTCGGTTAAAACAACGTAAGAAT
Source organism: Bacteroidota bacterium (assembly GCA_016866375.1). Taxonomy (GTDB): domain Bacteria; phylum Bacteroidota; class Bacteroidia; order Flavobacteriales_D; family Crocinitomicaceae; genus UBA952. Next base: position 4,373 of record VGMK01000024.1, on the reverse strand, counting down.
AAGCGGTACTTTTCGCCCATTGAACAATTTCCTCCGGAGAAAGAATTCCATAGTGTAAACTAAAATGAGAATGTGTCTTCACTTCTATTCCGAAACGCTGTTAAACTCTTCTGTTAGCTAATAAGGGTGGTGGTTCGCCGGAAAATGGATTCCATCTTCCAATGGTTCTTGCTTCTAATCCAATAGCACGCATCACCGCCCTATCGCCATAGCGATTTCGAATACGGTCAAGTGCGTGGTATAAGGATGCGTATTGAGTGGAATCGTCAAATAAATTCAATTGAAAGTGACCATTAACAAGCGCACTATAGCGCACACCTATCAGCCGAACGAGCATTCTCCGGTTGTAGATGCGTTCAAACAATTCCGCAACCAAAGGAAGTAACTCGTGATCAGCAGCCGTGTAAGGGATTTGTTTTTGCAAGGTTTGGGTCTGAAAATCGGCATAACGAATTTTGACGGTCACACAACCCGTTAGCTTATTTCCTCTTCTCAGTTGAAACGCTAAATTTTCCGCCATGGCCAACACGATACCTTTTAGTTTTATAACATCAATGGTATCGTAATCAAAGGTTCTTTCAGTAGAAATCGATTTACGTTCGCTGTAAGGCTCTACAGGGGAAAAATCCAGTGCATTCGCTTTTTTCCAGATGGAAACACCGTTCTCTCCGAGAGCACTCTCCATCATCTCTACAGGCATTTCTTGTATGGTGTGAATTTTTCTAACACCGAGATTACAAAGTGTTTGATAGGTTTTCAAGCCAACCATTGGTATCTTCTTCACCGACAAAGGCGCTAGAAAAACCTTCTCTTCTCCATAATCTACCCGCAATTGGTTGTTCGGTTTTGCTTCACCCGTTGCGATTTTTGAAACCGTTTTGTTTTGCGATTGACCAAAAGAAATCGGAAGACCCGTTTCTCGAATAATCCGTTGGCGCAATTCTTTTGCATACTTAAATGTACCAAAGAAGCGATCCATGCCGCTCAAATCCATGTAGAATTCATCAATGGAAGTCTTTTCAAAAACAGGTACTGCATCGCGAATAATATCCGTTACCATGCGCGATTGATCGCTGTAAATTTGTGAATTCCCTTTAATTACAATTGCTTCCGGACAACGTTCTTTTGCCATTTTCATCGGCATCGCTGAATGAATACCAAAACGCCTCGCCTCATAACTGCAAGAAGCGACTACTCCCCGATCACTTGTGCCGCCGATGAGGATAGGTTTTCCTTCAAGGCGACTGTCTAACTTTCGTTCGCAAGAGACGAAAAATGTATCCAAATCCATGTGTACAATAGAGCGCAAAACAGCCATCGTAATGTCGTATAAAAAAATAATAAAAGTGAGCTGAATGCAAATCGTTCGGTTTTCAAAGATATATATTTTGATTATATTTTAATCTTTTTTTTGATTATTTTTTCGTATATTCAAATAAAATAACATTATGGAACTAGAACAAATCAAAAACAGCATCCTAGAAATTAGAGGAAAGAAAGTAATTCTCGATTTTGAATTAGCTAAGATGTATCATGTCGAAACAAAGTATTTAAAACGAACCGTTCGGAATAATCTAAAAAGATTTCCCACAGACTTTATGTTTGAATTGACCTCAGAAGAATGGAATCTTTTGAGGTGCAATTTTAGCACCTCAAAAAATGCTGGTGGAATAAGGTATTTGCCTTTTGCTTTTACAGAACAAGGTGTCGCTATGCTGAGTGGGTTGCTGAATTCTAATATTGCAATAGAAATGAATATCGCCATTATGCGATTAAAAGTCAGACCTCATCTAAATTCATCCATGGTAAAAATCGGGAGTACAAGAAAATAAACAACCCAGAAAAGAGTAGCGAAATAACAATCAAGGGTGTTGGAATAATACTTGGTGCTGCAAACAAATAAAGGTGGCCAATACCTAAAATTGAATAGGTAATATAAAGGTGAAAACCCAGTTTATTTCTTTTAAGCATTAGGATTACACCTGCTACTCCAATGGACAAAATAAGAAACAATACGATGTTATAAGCATAATATGCGTCCATAAACGCCCCATTCATTTGGTTAAACTTCTCCAATAATTCCGCTGCATAATCAAGCTGTAATTTCTTATATTCGATTGCTTGCTTTTTTAATTCTAAATCAGCCTCTTTTAATGTGCCTTCATCAGGTTTACCAATGATTAAAGAACCTAAGGTGCTTAATAAGGAGAATCCCAAATTAATTAAGGAAAACACAGATAATATGATGAGTCCTCTAGGTGTTTTCATGGTTTCATTTCAGTAAAAATAATATTAATTGATAAGCACTGAAATTTCTTATTTGAAATTAGATAATTTTATTTAATTAAATATCGGAATAGCTTCTCACCCAATTTTCACTTTTTATTAAGTAAGGACTTAAATAAATATCCTTTTCAATAAACGGAACTTCCTGTCTAAAGTCACGGTAAAAACGATGCGTTTTAGTACTCATTTCTTCAAACTTTCTGAAATTTATAGCTTGACTTGAGGCGATCATTTCAATCCCAAGTATTCGCCAAACATTTTCAACTACACGAAATAACTTTGTTGCCGCGTTTGCCCCCATGCTCACGTGGTCCTCTTGTCCATTACTTGAGTCAATGGAGTCTACAGATGCAGGAAAACACAATTGTTTATTTTGACTCACTATAGATGCACACGTGTAATGCGCAATCATAAAACCTGAGTTTAATCCTGGGTTTTCAATCAAAAAAGTAGGTAAATCTCTAGTTCCAGAAATAAGTTTGTACGTTCTGCGTTCAGAGATACTACCTAATTCAGCTAAGGCAATACATAAATAATCCATAACCAAGGCAAGTGGTTGGCCGTGAAAATTACCGGCAGATACGACTTCATTCTCTTCCATAAAAATGGTTGGATTATCCGTAACAGCATTGATTTCACGCTCAACAACATCTTTTGCAAAATTGATGGTGTCCAAGGTAGCGCCATGAACTTGAGGAATACATCTGAAGGAATAAGGGTCTTGTACGGACTTCTTCTCCCCTCTCATGAGTTTACTGTCATGTAGGATTGAACGTATTTTCTCAGCAACTTCTATCTGCCCTTTTTGCTTTCGAATAGCATTTACATTCTCTTTAAATGGACTTAATCGCGTGTCGTATGCCTCCAGGGATAAAGATGCAATCATTAAGGCCGAGTGGTGAAGTTTAAAGGCTTGTTCAATGGCATACAAGGCGTAAGCACCCATGAATTGCGTCCCATTGAGCAAGGCCAAACCTTCTTTTGACTGCAAAGAAATTGGTTCAAGTTGTTGCTTGCCATAGTATGTATTGGTTGGAATTACTTTACCATTTATATCAATCTCTCCTTCTCCAATGAGAGGAAGACTCAAATGAGCCAGCGGCGCAAGATCACCCGATGCTCCTAAACTACCCAGCTGATATACTACAGGATAAATTTCATTGTTGTAAAAATAAATCAGTCGTTCAATGGTTTGAATTTGTACACCAGAATAACCTTTTGACAATCCAAGGATTTTAAGAAGAAGCATTCGCTTAACAATGCTATTTGGAACGCTATCTCCCATCCCACAGGCATGAGACAAGACCAGATTTCGCTGTAAGTTGGCTAATTCACTTAAGGGAATACTCGTGTTACACAAAGAACCAAATCCTGTGTTGATGCCATATCTAGGAAAATTAGTAGATTGAATAGTTTCGTCTAAATAATTTCTACAAGCAAGAATAGCTTTTTTTGCCGACTCACCGAGCGCGAGTTTTTTATTTTCTTGAATGACACTAATAAGCTCGTCTAAGGAGACCGCTTGATTGTTGATGACAAAAGTGGACATTACCCTCGAATATAAGTTGCAAAATCTTTTGCGAAATACGTTAAAATACCATCTGCACCTGCTCTGCGAATACTCAAGAGCATTTCATAAACCGCTAGGTCGTAATCTAACCATCCATTCTTTGCCGCAGCGATAACCATGGCACACTCACCACTGACATTGTAAGCCGTTACGGGGACTGAAAAATTCGATTTCAATTCATGAATGACATCCAAATAACACAATGCAGGTTTCACCATGATCATATCAGCACCTTCCTCAATATCCAATTGCGCCTCCAACAATGCTTCCCTCCTGTTTGCTGGGTTCATTTGATATGTTTTTTTATCGCCATGTTTTGGCGCCGAATGAAGTGCGTCGCGAAATGGCCCGTAAAAAGCACTTGCATATTTTGCGGTATATGACATGATACTCGTTTGCTCAAAGCCATTAGCATCCAACTCTTCACGTATTACTCCTACTCTCCCGTCCATCATGTCTGAAGGTCCGATAATATCTGCTCCAGCTTGCGCTTGTGCTAACGCCATTTTAGCAAGAA
>VGMK01000023.1 GCA_016866375.1 Bacteroidota bacterium | reverse complement strand
ATACCTCCACGGCAAGTGTCGAAGAGTCTGAAATTTCTGTAAATATTTTCCCAAATCCTGTTAATGACTTATTGATAATCCAATTAAATGGATTGAATAAATCTGATCTTCAGGTTGAATTAATTGACCTTAACGGGCGAATAATTGTTCAACAGACAATTGGTAAAGGAAGTACAATTGGGTACGTGGATGTTTCCACAGTTTACACGGGTAATTATTTGTTAAAATTTAAAAATCAGCACTTTACAAAGATTGTCCCGCTCGAAGTTATGAACTAAATTAAATACAGAACTGCGACCGATATTCGCTTAAATCCTCTAAATATTCATTTGAAAATTGCCAACGTTCATTACTCCGATGCTAATTTAAAAAACTGCGTTACATTAGAGAAGATATAAGAAAAGAAGTTAATTCCTTATTGTGCTTGAGGATGTTTCGCTGCTTGGAGAGGCAGTTTTCATTTTCTAGTTTGACCAGATATTAAAGATATGGTTGTTCTTGAGCATCAATGTTGGAAATTGCATCTTTTGCGAAGTATCAGACCTACACCTATTCTACTAGTATGAATAAAAGAGAGCCTTTGTACCACTCGAAGGCTTTTTTTTATTTTAGGTCAAATAAATCAGTTACTCCTAATTGTCTGGCGGTATTGAAGCCTTCGGCAAATTGAACGCCTATAGACCTTCCAAGCCCGAGCATTCTTCCTTTCAGGAAATCGAAAAACTCTTCACCCGAAATAGGAGTGGTTGGCTCATTCGAGTTAGGATTGTAAAATTGTGATGCAAAACATTTAATTAGCTCCATTTTTTCATTAAAATAAGGGCTTATGTCCAATACCACATCGGGTTTTATATAGTTATCCTGAATATAGTGCAAAACAAGTTTTGGTCTGTGCACTGTCTGTTGAATACCATCTTCAAAAGTTTCAATTTTACGAAGTCCCGACAAAAAGGAGGCCTCAGCAACTAATTCACCAGCTCTGGCGTGGTCTGGATGACGGTCTGATACACTATTGGCTAAAATGATATCTGGTTTATATTTTCGGATCACTTGAATTACCGCTAATTTATTTGATTCATTGAGTTCGAAAAACCCGTCCTGCATACGCAGGTTTTGGCGAATGGATAGTCCAATTTTTTCGGCTGCCTGCGCAGCTTCCTGTTGGCGTATTTGTGGAGTTCCACGTGTTCCAAGTTCCCCTTGAGTTAGGTCTATTATACCAATTTTCTTACCTGCTTTCGAATATTTAATGAGGGTTGCACCACAAGATATTTCCACATCATCGGGATGCGCAGCAAAGGCAAGTATATCTAATTTCATTTAAGCAGTGGTGTATGATTCAACACTTGGACAGGAACAGATTAAGTTTCTATCTCCAAAGGCGTTATCTACGCGACGTACAGGAACCCAATACTTCATTTCCTTGAGGTATGGTAACGGAAACACAGCCTCTTGTGGTGAGTAGGGATAATTCCAGTTTTTATTTATAATACAGTCGGCATTGTGTGGGGCATTTTTTAATAGATTATTAGCTTTGTCTGCATGTCCGTTTTCAATTTCGCGAATTTCCTCACGGATCTTTATCATCGCCGCGATAAAGCGATCTAACTCATTTTTATCCTCTGACTCTGTTGGCTCAATCATCAATGTACCTGCTACTGGGAATGAAACAGTTGGCGCATGAAACCCGAAGTCTATTAGTCTCTTGGCAATATCTGCTACTTCTACATCAGCAGTTCGCTTGAAATCTCTACAATCTAGGATCATTTCGTGTGCAACCGTTCCATTTTTCCCACAATACAAAATATCGTAGTGAGATTTGAGAGAACTTGCTATGTAATTGGCATTAAGGATCGCTATTTCCGTAGATTCACGGAGTCCTGTGGCACCTAACATCTTGATGTAGCCGTATGATATCAAAAGGATAAGTGCACTTCCGTAGGGTGCTGAGGAAATGGCATGAATGGCGTTTTTTCCTCCGGTTTGTACCATGGGACTTCCTGGTAAAAATGGCAACAGATGGGCTGCAACACCAATTGGTCCCATACCCGGTCCACCTCCTCCATGCGGAATAGCAAACGTTTTATGCAGATTTAAGTGACATACATCGGCCCCAATTTTACCCGGATTTGTGAGCCCAACTTGCGCATTCATATTCGCACCGTCCATGTATACCTGTCCTCCATTTTCGTGAATTATACCCGTGATTTCCTGAATGTCCTCCTCAAAAACACCGTGTGTCGAAGGATAGGTCACCATTAAACCTGCCAGGTCTTCCCTCAGTTCAATTGCAACTTGTTTCAATTCATTAATGTCAATGTTGCCGCCTTCATCGCAACCCGTAACAACTACCTCAAAGCCAGCCATAACTGCCGAAGCTGGGTTTGTTCCATGCGCCGAGGATGGAATTATCATCTTTTTACGGTGGAAGTCTCCTCTCGATGCATGGTAGGCTTTAATGACCATAAGTCCCGCGTATTCGCCCTGAGCACCGGAATTAGGTTGTAATGAAACACCGGCAAATCCCGTGCACTCTGCCAAATCTTTTTGAAGCTGCTCAAACATTTCGTGATAACCAGTAGCCTGTTCAAGTGGTGCAAAAGGGTGCATGTTTGCGAATTGCGGATTGGTAATGGGAATTAATTCACTCGCTGAATTCAACTTCATTGTACATGAACCTAAAGGAATCATCGAATGTACAAGAGACAAGTCCTTATTCTCAAGCTTCTTCAAATAACGCATCATTTTCGACTCTGAATGGTAAGAATTGAAAACAGGATGTGTAAAAACACTGTCCTTTCTCAAAAAATCGATCGAGAGATTGCTTTTGTTATCTGTATGCTTGGCACCAAAGATGGATAGTATTGCAGAAACATCCTCTTGAGTATGGGGTTCTCCAAAACTTATTGTAATATCTCCATTCGGGACATAGTTAAAATTCATACCGATGGACTCTGCTTCCAAACGAATCTTGATTTGGTCTTGCCCGGTTATACAAATGGTATCAAAAAAATTAGTTGATTTCAATAATATACCTTTTGAGATGAGTCCGTTCGCGGTGGAACTCGCTAATTGGTGCACATGTTCCGATATTTTCTGCATTCCGTCGGGACCGTGATAAACAGCATACATGCTTGCCATTACGGCCAAAAGTGCTTGAGCGGTACAAATATTCGAAGTGGCTTTATCGCGTTTGATGTGTTGCTCCCTTGTCTGCAGCGCCATTCGTAAAGCAAAATTATCATCTGCATCTTTCGACACACCAATAATTCTTCCGGGCATATTTCTTTTGTACTCATCTTTTGCTGCAAAAAAAGCAGCGTGTGGTCCGCCGTATCCCATGGGAACACCAAAACGTTGAGATGAACCAAAAACCACGTCTGCCCCCATTGAACCTGGAGATTTTAAGAGAACAAGTGATAATATATCAGCCGAGACAGCTACTTGAATACCCGATGCTTTAAAATTTTCAATTTGCGCCATCAAGTTGCATACTACTCCATTTGCGTCAGGGTATTGGAGTATGGCACCAAAAAAAGAACCATCGTCTGAGAAGTTTTCAGGATTTCCAATATGTAATTCAATACCCAAATTTTGTGCTCTACCCATCACAACTTCTTTCGTTTGGGGAAATGCATTTTCAGTGATAAAAAATTTATTTTTACCGTCTTTTACATCATTCCTATTCCTCGCATTGTAAAACATAATCATTGCTTCCGCCGCGGCGGTGCCTTCATCGAGCAGTGAGGCATTTGCTATTTCAAGTCCCGTAAGTTCCAAAACCATGGTTTGAAAATTTAAGAGAGCTTGCAGCCTGCCTTGAGAAATTTCGGCTTGATAAGGCGTGTAAGCAGTGTACCATCCCGGGTTTTCGAGTACATTTCGCAAAATGACTGAAGGAACGATTGTTTCATTGTAGCCCAATCCGATGAAAGATTTAAAAACCCTGTTTTTATCACCCAATTTAGTCACATGTTGTAGATAATCTTTTTCTGACATCGCATCGTCAACAGCTAGTTCTTGATTCAATCGAATGTGCCCTGGAATGGTTTTGTCAATCAAATCAGAAATTGAACCAATGCCAATTTTCTTTAACATTGTTTGTTGTTCAGTTTTGCAAGGTCCGATGTGTCTTTTGGAAAAAATACTCATGTTGTTTTGGAGGTTTCAAGTATGCACAAATATACTACGCTTAAGCGTAACTTACAATGAACAAACAACCAAATTATAAAAGAGTTTTGAGTAATTATGAACCAATTATTTCTGGTTGTAAAATGCCTTAATGCGCAAGGAAATATTTTCTCGAATATCTTCCCAAAAAAGATTGATGTCACCTATGTGATAGTCACTATTCACCCAAGCAAGGGAACGATAAATAAAATGAGGAGTACTTATCCATACGGCACCATCTATGAGGTGGGTATCGAACGATTTTTCGTAGAGTTTCCCGTTCCAAAATAAAAAACCTTTGTGCTCAGACCTCGGTGCAAATTCATCAAGACGCCAAGTTACTGGATTTACAACACATTTCCCTTTATACCACTTAGTATATTGTTTTTTGTTTATTTTTTTCTTGAAGGTATTCCAGCAGACAAATCCTCCTGTTTGGTCGGGTTCAGTCATCAATCGGAGTGACTGAAATTCATCTTTTGATATCCCTACTCCCGGAATGTAGGCAGCTATTAATTGCTGCTGTAGTGGTTTTCCATCAAAAAACTCTTTAAGCAATAGCGTAATATGAGTTGATCCTTGACTATGCCCGGCCAATAGGACAGGACGGCCCATGTTGTAATGTTTCATGTAATATTGAAATGCAGCACGAATATCAGAATAGGCGAAAAGTAGGGCATCTCGACCCCCATTTTCTAATTGGTCATACGCCCGAATATGAGCTTGTCTGTATAGCGGAACAAACATCCTACCTCCCTCGGCAAATGCCGAAGCTTGGTATTTCACAGCATATTTTTTTACCTCTGATCGATGGACAGAATCTTCAAGTGCAATGTTCCAACGTGAATCCTTTTTTTCTAAAAACAAGGTCGGATAAATATAAAAAACATCAACCTTAGCGATGTTTGAGGTATCTCTTATAAATGCTTCAAGTTCAAGGTTGGGAGTAGCTGGATGAACGGCCCAAGAAGATAAATTTCCGTAATCGATTTCTTGAGCATAAGTAAATCGGAGAAAAAATAAGCTTGAAAATAAAATCAAACGAGCTGAGTACATTAAATTTGTTCTTAGTATGAGGTACAAATTTACAGTAGTTCTGTATTTTTTAATTGGTTTAAACCAGTATTTTCTGTCTCAAAATAAGCAGGATAGCGTTACTTATTGGAAATTGAAAACCCTCTTCGGCTTGAATGGCACGCAATCTTCATTTGTAAATTGGAATGCGGGCGGGAAAAATAACATTTCATTGATCGGGTCGATTTCAGCAAGTGCCTATTTTGCTAAGGATCAATTAAATTGGAGTTCAGATGTCAATTTGGCCCTCGGTGGAATTCTATACTTTGATCCAAATCAAAATAATCCAATTCAGAAAACAGACGACAGAATTGATTTATCGTCTTCTTACGGTGTTAAATTCACCAAAAAGTTCTTTATTTCAGTTGTTCAAGGTTTCAAAACACAATTTGTTAAAGGCTTCTCTAAACCAACAGATCTAAATTTCGTCTCACGTTTTATGTCACCGGGGTATTTCAATTTTGCATTAGGAACAGATTATATTAAAGACGATAATTTTTCAATTTTTGCCTCACCAATGGCTTCGAAGACTACTTTTGTATTTGATGACAGTCTTTCTGCGCTCGGAGCATTCGGTGTATTACCCGGAGAAAAAAATAGATTGGAGTATGGAGCATTTTTTAAAATGAAATACAATAAAATACTTATGAAAAATGTTGAAATGAAATCTAAATTTGAGTTATTTAGCAATTATGTATCTAACCCTCAGAATATTGATGTTAACGCAGAGCTCATATTTATTTTTCGTGTTAATTCCTTATTTAGTTCAAGTGCTCAGTGTAATTTAATTTATGACGACGACGTCAATATTCTTGATAATAATGGAAATACAGGGCCCAGAACTCAATTTAAATCAGTTTTAGGAATTGGCATTTCATACAAATTAGAAAATCGAAGAAAATGAAAATAACAGTTTTAATCATTACGCTAGTCTTATCGTTATCCACAAGAGCTCAATTAACAGCAACGAGGTGGCATGTATACGGAAAAACGAGTGTTGGCTATATGGATTCAACCGACTATTTGAATATTGGTGGGTCAGCTGAATATTTGTTCCGAAGTGGGTGGGGCTTGAATTATAACCTTGAATATCAAAATAGAGGCGATTTCCACCACATTCATGGTTCCATGGGGTCATTGGTTGGACCTCTTCTTATTATTTCAGGGATTGTGTACGATGCTGCTTTCAATCCATTTGGGTTCACCGATGGGCTTTCATTGTCAAGGTGGACTACCATCGGAGGATTATTAATTGCGATTCTACCCGATGGAATTTCGTATCATTTTCCATTAAATTATCATTGGGACTTTGCGCCATATATCAATTTCTTGGGTGTTGATTACATTTGGTCAAAAAAGTGGACCTATTCAGAATGGAAATATGCCTTATCTCTTGGAGGTAAGTTTACCTATTGGAATTTTAACGGACTTACCCTCAATTCGTTCATTGAAACAAGAAAAGTTGCCTCAGCCAAATGGGGTCTGGGCTTAGGAGTTGGTGTAGGTTATTCTTTCGGTACAATTTCGGATTCCGACAAGGTAAGATTACCAACCGTTCGCTGATTGTTGGTAAAAAAAATACCGTGTTGATATTTTTGAGAAGATAGTCAGACGCTATTTCGGTATTTTTATCGTGTGAAATGCCTTAGTATATTTTTTTTATTGCTAGCCTTCAAGTTCAGCGCTCAGCTCAAACCGATTTATAGTCAGGCAGAATACCCATTCCTGCTCCATTTACCGTCAGACTCAATATTAAAAAGCAAACCACCTGTTTTAATTTTTTTGCATGGAAGAAGCTTGTCTGGAAATAACCTCGATTTGGTGAAGCGTTATGGTGTGATTCATGAAATTGAGAAAGGCAGAAAAATTCCGGCCATTGTTGTCGCACCACAGGTGCAAGCTGGGAAATCCTGGGAACCAAAAAAAGTATTATCCGTTCTTCAATTCGTTCAACGGACTTTTCATACGGACTCCAACCGTGTTTACGTCACAGGAATGAGCCTTGGAGGCTACGGAACACTTGGTTTTACTGGGGCTTACCCCGAAATTGTGACGGCGGCCGTTGCCTTGTGTGGAGGAGGAAATACCGCGGACGGATGTGATTTAGCGCAAGTGCCACTATGGATTCAACACGGAACGAATGATCTCGCTGTTCCAATTTCTGAATCAGAGAAAATTGTCAAGGCAATAAAAAATTGCAACGGTGGTGAAAATTTGAAATATACGATTCACCACGGAGCAAATCACGGAGCTCTCGAAAGAGCTTTTAGAACGGATGAACTGTATGACTGGTTGTTTCAGTTCTCAAAATAGTGCTAGGAGAACCAAATATCCTGAATCACTTTTTTACCTGCGAATTCATTAATACGGTCGATTATAATTTGTTTTCCTAAAAATAACTCTTCACGCATCACAGACGAGTCGATTTTTAAATTTAACACATTATTTTTAACTGTAATTTCTTTTGTTCGAAATGCTACAGCAGGCCCCATTAAATCAGGCCAGGCTTGAACAATGTCAAACTCTTTCATTCGGGATTCCAACCCATATGCTTTGATTAATCTTTCGATGACTTCTTTTAAAGGTTGCCCCTCTCCATATCTTCTGTGATCTTCAGCCATAATTTAAAGTTACACCAAATCGACAACTTCTGAATCCTCAACTTTGAAAAGTTTTTTTTCAGCCTTGATTTGATTCATTAAATTCCTCATTCTCGGTTCATCCGTATCCGTTATAAAAACCTGCCCAAAGTATTTGTTGGTAACGAGTGAAATCAACCTCTCCACTCTGGTTTGATCTAATTTATCAAAAATATCATCCAAAAGCAAGATTGGAGCAAAACCCTTCTGTTTTTTCATCCAATCAAACTGAGCCAGTCGAAGAGCTATTAAAAATGTCTTCTGCTGACCTTGTGATCCGAATTTTTTCACAGGATAATTTGTAATAGTGAAAATCAAATCGTCTTTGTGAATGCCAACATTTGTATATTGAGTGTACGTATCTTTTTTTTCAGAGGATTTCAGTGCCTCCAATAAATTCTGCTCTTGGAGTTGAGACTTGTAGCTAATTTCAGTGCTTTCCCCTCCGTCCACGAGTTGTTGATAAAAATCGTTGAAAACAGGAATAAATTCGTTAATGAAAGATGTTCTTTTTTCGAATATTTTTTGACCAGTTTCAACTAAGGGAATATTCCACATTTCAATGGCGTCGCGATCAAATAGCCGGTGTTCATACATGTTTTTTAATAAGGCATTACGATGTTCGAGTGCTCTGTAATATTTTATCAAATCGTCTAAGTAATGCTTGTCTAATTGCACTAAAATACCGTCTATCCATTTCCTTCTCATTTCACTCCCTTCTGAGATTAAGTCATTATCGTAGGGAGAGATGAATACAACTGGAAATTTTCCTACATGGTCCGAGATACGATCATATTCTTTCTTATTTAATTTGATGGTTTTTTTCCCTCCAATCTTGAAAGAGCACTGCTCTGAATATAACTTGGCGTCTTGTATCCAGTCTCCAAAAATACTGAAAAAAGATTCTTGAAATTTCACGTTTTGTCTGTCAATTGTATTTAAATAAGATTTACACATACTTAGATAGTGCACAGCATCCAAGATATTGGTTTTGCCACTCCCGTTTTTCCCAACGAATGCGTTAATGCCCTCGCAAATTTCAATTTCGGCAAGGCTGTAATTTTTAAAATTATGAAGTTGAAGCCTCTCTAAATGCATATTACAAAGTTAACAATTGACGCCATTGCGAGATCAAATAAAAGCTTGCCTCACGAGCAAAAAATAAATTATTCAATTCTCTTGAGTATATCTTTAAGGTCTGAGTTTCCTTTGTCTATTAACCAATTTTCTATAAATACCGGCAATAACTAAAATTATATTTCCTGCAATAAGTAGAAAAATTAATATGTGATATGTTGGCTCATATCCAAGATTACCCTCATTATTTTTAATTTTTAGTTGTTCAATAAGAGCTTTTTTTTCCTGTTCAATGATCTTTTGAAGAGCGATAAGTTCCTTTGATGCAAGAGGGTCTTTGAGTTCATTTTGCCTAAATAATAAGATGTCTTCTTGCATCGAATATGCTTTAATTGATCGGGCTATTTGATAGGCCGAGTCCAAATATGATCTGGAGGTTGCAACGTTGAAATCCAGATAAAATCCCGCTAAATTGAAATATGCCTCAGACTGTTTCAGAGGGTTTTTTTGTTGTTTTTGACGGAAAAGAATTTGTTGGAATAAATCTTCAGCCTTTTCATTTTCTTCATTGTAGAATGCAATAATTGCCTGATTGGTTAAAGCGCGAATCATTACATTATTGTTGTTCGATCTTCCCGCGAGGTATTGAAGTTCTTTCGCATATGTTAAGGCCAATGAAATATCCTCTTTTGAGAGGTATAAATCAACCAGACTCGCATACGCATTTGATAGTGCTTCAAATTTTTCAAATTTTTTTGAAATAGAAATGTAATGCTGTAAATGCTGAAGACCTCGTTCATATTTTTCCTCTTCAATGTATACTCTCGCCAAATTAATTTCCGCCAATATTTCCAACAATTCGTCGCCTGTTTTCGTTCCAGTTTCAATGGAACGCTCATAATAATATTTAGCCTCATGCCGATTGCCAGACAAGTGAAAAGCAATGCCAATTTCGTTAAGAATTTTGGTGAGCAATTCGAAGTCTTGAAGTTGAAAAAAATGAGATTTTGATAGATTAAGGAAATATACACTCTCCTCATACGCTCCAATACGTGCACAATACGAACCCGATATTAGATGAAAAATTGCAAGTTCTTTCGGGTTGTTTCGAATATTTTTACTCAGTTCAAACAAAAGTATTTTACACGAATCTAAATCTGATTGAATAAACCGCTCCCATTTCGACAGAGGATTTTCAGTCTTCGCTGAATAATCAATTTTTGACGCAAAAACAGGAAATTTCAAGACCAGAAAAATACTCCCGAATAACAAATAAAATAAAGCCCTATTCAATACGCCCATTGTTCTTTGCAAGGATAGCCAACAATCGTTACTTTTGCAAGAAATAATTAGAATATGTCAAACGCATTTTTTACTGTACCGGTAGCTAAAAATGAACCTGTTAGGTCCTATGCTCCCGGTTCTGCAGACAGAGCATCTCTTTTAGCGAAATACAAAGAAATGTTTAATCAAGAACCTATTGACGTTCCTATATATCTTGGTTCAGAGCAAGTGTATACAACGAAAAAAAGGAAATTAACCTGTCCGCATGATCATCAGAAATTACTCGGATACTACAATGTAGGCGAGGGTATTCACGTTGAAAAGGCAATTAAAAGCGCCGTGGAAGCCAGAAAAATGTGGGCTGCAACTCCGTGGGAAGATAGAGCAGCAATATTTCTTAAAGCTGCAGACCTTTTGGCAGGGCCATACAGAGACAAGATGAATGCAGCCACCATGTTAGCACAGTCTAAAAATGTTTTTCAGGCTGAAATCGATGCAGCCTGTGAATTGATTGATTTTTTTCGATTCAACGTTCAGTACATGACACAGATATACAAGGACCAACCAGAATCTTTGCCCGGTATGTGGAACCGTTTGGAATATCGTCCTTTAGAAGGTTTCGTATTTGCATTGACACCTTTTAATTTTACCTCAATTGCTGCAAATTTATGCGCAGCACCTGCCATGATGGGCAACGTGGTGGTTTGGAAACCAGCTGAATCTCAAATTTATTCCGCACAAATCATAATGGAATTGTTTAAAGCCGCCGGACTTCCGGATGGTGTAATCAACATGGTAACAGTGAGCGGTCAAATTGCCGGTGAGGTTATTTTCAAAAACAAGGATTTTGCAGGTTTACATTTTACAGGTTCAACCCATGTGTTTCGAAATTTATGGCGACAAATTGCCGAAAATTTAGATGTATATCGCGGATACCCGAGAATTGTTGGGGAAACGGGTGGAAAAGATTTTGTAATTGCCCACAAATCCGCTATACCAGCTGAGGTGGCAACAGCACTCTCAAGAGGGGCATTTGAATTCCAAGGTCAAAAATGCTCCGCTGCATCGCGCGCATACATTCCCGACAATTTATGGCCTGAGGTTCATCGAATTCTTGCAGAACAGGTGAGGTCCTTCAAGATAGGTAGTCCTGATGATACTTCAAATTTCATCAATGCTGTAATAGACGAAAAGGCGTTCGACAAGATAGCAACTTACATTGATTTCATAAAGTCTCAGACAGACGCCGAAATTATTACGGGAGGGAATTACGATAAATCGAGAGGATATTTCATTGAACCAACGACCGTAGTAACAAAGAATCCTAAGTTTAGAACCATGTGCGAGGAAATTTTTGGACCAGTCTTGACAATATTTGTATACGAGGCTGACAAATTTGAAGAAACACTTGAATTACTCGACGAAACCTCAGATTATGCACTGACAGGGTCCATTATGTCGCAAGATCGTTATGCCATTAATTTGGCTACAAAGAAGCTTGAACATGCTGCAGGAAATTTTTACATCAATGATAAGCCCACGGGAGCTGTTGTCGGTCAGCAGCCGTTCGGAGGCGCAAGAGCTTCAGGAACTAATGATAAGGCAGGAGCTGCTTTAAACTTAATGCGATGGGTATCTGCAAGAACGATAAAAGAAACTTTTGTCACTCCAACCGATTATAAATATCCGTTCCTAGATCCGTTATAGCATTAAAATTTGCGTATTTTCTTTGTTGCCTGTCGGATATTAATTAAATTTAAGCGATTAGATAATGAAGTCAACAACTCTTTTTGACGGCACAAAAGTTTTTTGTCTCCGAAAACCCGAAGCTAAAATGTTAGACCACCATGTAGACGGGTATCTTCAAAATGGAATAACCATTAAAGACGGTGATGTCGTTTTGGATATCGGAGCCAATATTGGAGTTTTTGGCGTGCGCGCCTTGCAAAAAGCAGCAAATGTGGAAGTACATTGTTTCGAACCTATCCCAGCAATAGCTGATGTCTTGAGGAGAAACGCAGAAGTTCATGGCAACGGGCGCTTTCATGTATATCAATGCGGGGTGTCCTCATCAAATACTACTGCTACCTTTACCTATTTTCCCAATACACCTGCATTGTCAACCCTACACCCCGAACAATGGGACGAGAATCCAGGTGCGTTCAGAGATGCAGTGAAAGGCACGATGAAAAATCCTCCAGAGGGAATGAAGTGGATGAAATGGATTCCCACGGCCTTTTCAGGGGTAATCGCCTCTTATCTGGTGAGTGGAAGTCGAAAAGTGCCGTGCGAATTAAAACCCTTATCGGAGGTTATTACTGATCAAAATATTAGGAAAATAGACTTGCTAAAAATAGACTGTGAAGGCGCAGAATGGGATGTCTTACTTGGCATCAAGGAGGAACATTGGTCTATGGTTAAGTCTATGGTTGTGGAAGTTCATGACCTAAATGGAAGGTTAGAAAAGATGAAAGAGTTATTGAAAAATAAAGGGTTTACAAAACTTTACGAGGAACGAGAAGTAGGGTTGGAGCAAACCCCAATGTATAATTTATTTGTTCAGCGTTAATGGATGCAACGACTGCAGCAATAGGTACCGCCCTTTTATTGATTGGCTCAAATACCTTTGGATTTTTATATTCTTATGTGGTCTTAAATTCAAATCTTTTTGCCAAATACCGCATTCAATCAAAATCATACAAAAAAGGTCTTTTTTGGAGCCGAATGCCTCTCTTTCTATTCAACCTAATAACGCTTATCTCCCTATCGGCTTTTGGAGCATATTACATGTTCGATTTCTTTGAAACCTCTTGGCCGGCCTGGTGGGTAATACCCGTGCAAGTATTAGCGGCATTTATTCTCGATGACATTTGGTTTTATGCCTATCATCGTTACTTGCACGAGAATAAATTCTTGTTGAAGAATATTCATTCAATTCATCATCGCGCCACTACGCCTTTTCCTCTAGAATACCTCTATGCTCATCCTCTTGAATGGATGATAGGTGCCCTTGGCCCAGTTATTGGTTTCGGCGCGATTATTCTTGTTATGCCAATCAATATTTATGCATTTTGGATTTTCGGTTTGTTAAGAAATTTGCATGAAATACATATTCACAGTGATCTTGAATTACCTGTGTTGAGTAAAATCCCATTTATAAGCAAAACAAGACACCACGATGATCATCACGCAAAATTGACTGGAAATTACTCATCAACCTTTCCTTGGATGGATAAATTATTTAAAACTGATTTTTAAGATGAAGTCATTACTATTACTTTTCTTCGTTATTTTCTCGATTAATCAATTAAATGCTCAAAAAACAGTTGATCTCACGGTAAAAATCACCGGGCTAAAAAATCAAAAAGGGCTCATAGAAATTGCCCTATATAATGATCCAAAGAAGTTCCCAAAGGTTGGTCAAACACTGAAAATGGTGAGGTTAAAACCCAATGGAAAAGAGATAACGCATGCCTTCAAAGATTTAAAACCTGGGAAATATGCCGTTTGTACCTTTCATGATGAAAATTCGAATAAAGTATGCGACAAAAACATGTTTGGAATTCCCACAGAGGCATTTGCATTTTCCAATAACTTCCGTCCGGTGATCTCTGTTCCGACTTTTGACCAATGTGCAACCTCGGTTGATAAAGATAAATCCTTAAGCATTAAAATGGTTTATTAAGTTTATTTTTCGATTTAATATTTTCATAGAACATACTCTCGTATTTATTGTTACCTTTACCAGGTCTCTAAGGGGTGTCTAATTAGTTAGACTGAGATTATACCCATTGAACCGGATCAGGTTAGTACCTGCGGCGGGAAGATGACAAGTGCTAAAGATGTTTAATCATCAAGAATTAGCCCCTTGTTCTTGTTTAATATAGTCGAATGAAAACAAGAATTATTGGATTACTCATTTGTAGTATAGTTGCCATTGATGCTGCGGCACAAATTAACCTTTACGGAACTGTGCGTGACGCAAGTGGTAAAGGGCTACCAGCCGTTCAAATTACTTTTAAGGATTATCAATACCAAACCTTTACCGATTTATCAGGTGGATTTGTACTGAAGAACCTCAGAATCCCTGAAGAAAATTGGACCTTGATTTTCAACCTAAATGGCTATAACGAGCAAATATACACTGCATCCAAAACAGATGTGAACAAAAGTATAGAGGTCACTATGTTCTCAAAAACCCGAAACCTTGAGGAAATATCAGTAAATGCATTGCGTCAAAATGCCACAAAGTCGTCGTCGACTATTTCCTCATTTAAAAAGAAAAATTTCGGTCAAGATATTCCATTTTTGTTAGAAGAAAACCCATCTGTGGTTACAACTTCAGATGCAGGAGCGGGAGTTGGTTACACGGGAATTCGTGTCAGGGGAGTGGATGCATCACGAATTAATGTTACCATTAATGGTATCCCCGTCAATGATCCAGAATCACACGATGTCTATTGGGTTAACATGCCGGATTTGGCTTCTTCTGTTGAGAACTTACAACTTCAAAGAGGAGTAGGATCTTCCACCAATGGAGCGGGCGCCTTCGGAGCTAGTGTAAATATCAAAACAAATAACATTAGCAATGAACCATTTGCAGAAGTTGACAATTCCTTTGGATCCTTTCGGACAATGAAAAATACTATTAAGGCAGGAACGGGATTACTTAACAACAAATTTTCCATGGAAATGAGGTTGTCGCGGATAAAATCAAATGGTTATTTAGACAGAGCAAGTTCTGATTTAAGTTCCTATTACCTCGCAGGTGCTTACGTTGGCGAAAGAACGGTCATTAAAGCAATAGCTTTTAGTGGTAAAGAAATAACGTATCAAGCTTGGTATGGCACTCCGGAAAGCAGAATAAATGGAGATATAAATGCAATGAATGCTTACGCAGACAGAAATTACCTGGATTCCGCAGATAGAGCTAATTTATTGAATTCTGGTAGAACTTATAACTTTTATACCTATGAGAACGAAGTGGATAATTACCAACAAGACAATTACCAACTTCACTTGAACCACCGCTTCAAAGGTGGATGGTATTTAAATGTAGCAGGGCATTATACATATGGAAGAGGCTTTTATGAACAGTACCGCAAGGGAGATGAGCTTTCGAATTATGGTTTATCCAATGTAATTCTTGGGCAAGACACGGTAACATCCACAGATTTGATAAGAAGACGTTGGTTGGATAATCACTTTGTGGGAGCTGTATATTCAATTAATGGTCAACTTAACAACTTAAAGACTTACTTAGTGTTTGGAGGCGCGACAAATACATATTTAGGAGCACATTTTGGAGAGATCGTTTGGGCGCGGTTTGCGTCTTCTAGTGAAATACGCGACAGGTATTACGATAATAATGCACAAAAGACGGAGACCAGCCACTATTTGAAAACGAGTACATCCCTAACGCAGAACTTAACGCTTGGTTTCGATATGCAATATAGATACGTTCATTATCAGTTTCTCGGGATTGATGTGGTAAATGGTAATCTAGTTGATTTACAACAAGTAGTGCCTTTTCATTTTTTCAATCCTAAAATGTCAGTAAATTACACCCTTGACAGAAAACAACAAGTGTTTGCGAACATTGCTCGATCCAATCGCGAGCCTATACGCAGAGATTTTAGAGAATCAACGCCCGAGAACCGACCAAAACATGAGTCTTTAACAGATATTGAATTAGGCTATCAATACCGTGCAAAGAACAGTTCTTTTACCTTGAACGGATACTTTATGGATTACAACAACCAACTCATTTTGACTGGTCAAATTAACGATGTTGGGGGTTACACGAGAACAAATGTCAAGGATAGTTATCGTGCGGGAATCGAATTAATAGGTAGCGCTCGATTGAGGTCTTTTATTTCGGTTCAAGGTGCGCTTACCTTGAGTGCAAATAAAATTGCTTCATTTACTGAGTTTATTGACGATTACGATAATGGAGGTCAAGCTCAAATTTTGCATGAAAGAACAGATTTAGCTTTCTCCCCGAACCTTTTAGGAAATGCAGGGTTTAAACTCATGCCAATTGAAAATTTTACAATTCAATGGATGACAAAATATGTAGGCAGACAGTTTTTAGATAATACTTCGGCTAAATCAAGAAGCCTTAATCCATTCACTTTCACGAATATTATGTTGAACTACCAATTAACCACCAACTGGTCCAAGCAAGTGCTTCTTGGTGTTCAACTCAATAATATTTTCAATGCTATGTATGAAAATAATGGCTATAC
>VGMK01000022.1 GCA_016866375.1 Bacteroidota bacterium | reverse complement strand
TTTTAAACTTGATTCATTCGATATTGTTACATTTTTTAAAAGGAGGGGCATGAAATTTTTCTAAAATTCTTAGCTTTTTTTCTGCAATTCAAATTCAATCCGAGTGAAACCTCATGAGATCCTCCGGAAATACCATTTCCCAGCTTTGAAACTGTAAGATCGTAACTGTAACCCATTTTAAATTTTTCAGTCGAAAGGCCCAAACTTAAGATGAATGCATCTCTGTTTCTATACCATGTTCCGAAGGTAAAATTACCAAACCTTACATATGACCCTATATTTAATTCTTGAAATCCATTTTGATATTGATAGATAATGTTTGGCATAATACTCGTTTTGTTCGAATACCTACCTCTTTGCCCTAATTGTATTTCAGCCCCGACGTGACCTGTAGCTCTGATAGGTAATTTTGATTGACCAAGAATCATAGACTCATCAGGTTGATTAAGGTGATGACCTGCCAGACCGAAGAAAAAGTTTTTCCCAAAACCTACAACACCAACAGAGGCATCAAAGAAACCTCGTCGACCGTTACCACGTGGAACGTCTCCTGTCTCAAAAATGAATCCCCTCCTAGGGTCAATCATATCGCCGAAAGTCAATTTATCCCAATCAAGAAATTTCTGAAAATATGCGGCACGAGCACCGAACATTAAAGAAAATTTTCTACCTAATCTCAGGTTGTAGGAATAAATTCCTCCAATCATGGTTGTTTGAATGGTTGCTTGGCCTTGCATGTCATGCATGGCGATTAGGCCTACTCCTCCGGAAATACTTTTGATGTAGGTATCAAAAGCAGCCGAGGTTGTCACATAGTTTCCCGTAAGTTGTGGCCACTCATTCCTGTAATTAATTCCAATCCTTGGACAACCAGTAGATCCAGCAAGTGCCGGATTTAAGTAGATTGGATTTGCGTAAAATTGAGTAAAGGTGGGATCTTGCGCCAAGGCTTTATCCGAATAAAAAATACTGCCGAAAACAACTATACAAAGAAGAAATGAGTGAAATTTCAAAATTTTCTTTTTCAATGTGAACAAATGTTACGTTTTTTCTTTTTCTTAGGTTACAAATATCGAATAAATATTCAAATAAATAAAAATTAATTTCGTTATTTACCTCAGTTGTTAAGATTATGAAATTGAAATGCCTAATTATTCTCAGCACAATCTACTTAACAAATTTAAGTTTTTCACAAGTTAAGAGACTGACAATTAATTGGAAAGAACCGAGGAAGATTACTACTGAGGGAAAAACCATTTTATTCCCTCAATTCGAAAATCTTCAATATGACAATGGAAAAGTAATCTATTTTTTTAAAGAAAAGATTACATCCTCTTCTAATCATGTAAAACTGATGTCAACAAATTTTGAGAAAGCCTCTGCACAAGATATTCTATACTTGGGCTCTTTAGGTTTTCAATTAGCCGACTCAATAGACGTGTCTTATGGAATTAGAAAAGATAGGGGGGAAGCTAATTTCGTTGTTTCGGTCTTCCCTTTTTTCAAATTGGCTGGCGAGGTTCACAAAATTACGGAACTAGATTTTTCATTTGGCCAAAGAGATGAACAGTCAATAAGTAAAGATTTTGTTCAGGAGTCTGTTCTTCGGGAGGGCAGTGGCACATGGATAAAAATTGGAGTTCAAAAAGATGGGATATACAAGATTGATAAAACATTTCTGAATAATTGTGGATTAGAGTTATCTTCAATAAATCCAAATTCGATTCATATTTTTGGAAATGGATCAGGGCAATTACCAGAACTCAACTCAATCCCTAGAAAAGATGATCTGAAAAATAATGCTATCTATGTATCAGGGGAAGAAGACGGAGTTTTTGATGATTCCGATTTTATCCTTTTTTATGGAGTTGGTCCACACTCGTGGTTTTCGCAAGGCATGAACGAATTCGATCAAAAAAGACATCTGTACAGCGATCAATCTTTCTATTTTATAAATGTTAATTCGGCTCTTCCACCTGAAAGAATTCAGAATATAACTACACCTGAGCCTCCAATTTCAACGGATGTGACTTCCTATGATTTTAGGGATATTTATGAAAAAGATTTAGTTAATTTGGTGTCAGGAGGTCAGAGATGGTACGGGGAATTATTTGATTCGGAATTGGAGAAAACTTTCAATTTTTCCATTCCAAACATAGACACTTCTGCCTTACGAATAAAAATATCCCTTGCTACTAATTCGAGAAGCACTACTGGCACGCTGCAACAATATTCAATATTAAATCAAGTGATTTATGAATCACCGCTCCCTGCAGTTGGAGTTGATTATGTCCGGTCTAATAAAGTGTTTTCCATGAATGCACCTCCTTCAACTATTCCATTTAAAGTAAAGATTCAGAGGAATTCGCCGAGCACACTTACTTATTTGGATCGAATATTATTAAATACCCGAAGAAAGTTGATCTTTTATGGATCACAAATGGGTTTCAGAAATTTAACAATGCAAGCACCCGGAAACATTGCCAAATACATTATTTCCTCTTTCCCATCAGGTGGATTTGTTTGGGACGTTTCAAATGTCAATGAACCTTTTTTTATTACGGGAAATAATTTGGGAAACACGTTCTCATTTTTTACTGAAAATATTTATAAAGAGTTCATAGCATCAAGTGGAACCAGTTACCTAACACCCACAATAATCGGTCAGATTTCTAATCAAAATCTACATGCTCTGAGCCAACCAAATCTATTAATCGTTTCGAATGTTCAATTCATAAATCAAGCGGAACGTTTGGCAGACTTACACCGTGAAGAGGGTAAGCTTGTTCACGTTGTAACATCAGAACAAATATACAATGAATTTAGTGGCGGCGCAGCCGATCCAACCGCCATTCGAATGATGGCTAAAATGTTCTATGACAGGGGCCTTCAGTCTAATAATCTTATATTTAATTCATTATTACTTTTCGGAGACGGCACTTACGATCCAAAGGAACGCGTGGCAAATAATAACAATATGATTCTAACCTATCAAATGGAAAATAGTGAAAATCACATTGAGGCTCTCGTTACGGATGATTACTTCGGACTTTTGGACGATAACGAGTCTATTAGCGCTATTGATTTAATGGATATTGGTGTTGGTAGAATTCTAGCATCAGATCAATTGCAAGCAAAACAGCAAGTGGATAAAATAGAACATTATATCAAAAATGGCTCGACTATTTTTAATGCGGCCAATGCTTCTTGCTGTCTTGGTTCGTCGAATGAGAATACGCTTGGTGACTGGAGAAATAAGTTCGTACAAATTGCGGATGATGAGGAGAACGGATATTTCATAAATTTTGACACTGAACCTCAATATAATTCGGTTAAAAATCAACATTTTGAAATGAATTGTGATAAGCTGTATTTAGATGCTTACCCACAGGTGGTTACAGCAGGTGGTCAACGTTATCCAGATGTCCTCAACGCGATTACGGACAGGGTTCAAAGAGGAGCGTTAATTATGAATTACGTTGGACACGGTGGTGAGGTTGGACTTGCTGAAGAGCGGGTAGTAACCATTCCTCAAATCAATTCTTGGAGCAATATTAATTCTCAGCATCTTTTTGTTTCCGCTACTTGCGAGTTCACAAAGTTCGATGATCCCTCGAGAGTATCTGCGGGAGAATGGCTTTCTCTTAACCCGTTTGGAGGCGCCATTGCATTAATGACAACAACAAGGTCGGTATATTTTAGCGTAAATACTTCCACAGGTCAGGCATTTTTTTCGAATGTCTTTGAACGTGATTTAGAGGGAAAGCCGCTTTCATTTGGTGAAATAATGAGACTTACAAAGAATAATGTTGGCTCGTCGAACAATAAAAGAAGTTTTACATTAATTGGGGATCCGGCTCTAAAAATTGGATTACCACGATATAAAGTTGTAACTGATAGCATTAATGGTTATGACCCTTTATCTTATGTGGATACGATGAAAGCTTTAAGTAAGGTGACGGTTAAGGGTCATTTAGAAGATCAGGATGGAAATTTAATGACAACCTTCACTGGAAAAATAATGCCATCCATTTACGATAAGGTAAAAATTCAAAAAACGCTAGCTCAAGATCCAGAGTCACCAGAAATAGCTTATGAACTCCAACGTAGTATTGTTTACAAGGGGAAGGCCACAGTAACAAACGGACAATTTTCATTCACCTTCGTTGTGCCAAAAGACATTTCGTTGACATACGGAAAGGGAAAAATAAGTTATTATGCAGAAAATGATTTGGTTGATGCAAATGGTTTTGATACCAATTTTAGAATAGGAGGTATCAATCCAAATGGGATTAACGATGAATTAGGTCCCGAATTATTGTTATACATGAACGACTACTCTTTCGTAGATGGATCTCTCACCGATAATAATCCTGTACTCATACTAAAAGCGAGTGATGAAAATGGAATTAATACAGTCGGCAACGGTATCGGGCATGACTTGACAGCTGTCTTAGATGGAGAGGAATCCAAACCCATTATTCTTAATGATTTTTACTCAGCCGATTTAGATAATTATCAATCGGGAGAAGCTCGGTATCAATTTCTTAATCTTGAACCCGGTCCTCACACTATTCAAATTAAAGCATGGGATGTTAACAACAACTCCTCAACGAATGATATCAGATTTGTTGTACAAAACCGAGATGAGCCCCTATTAACGAGGGTGCTGAACTATCCGAATCCTTTCACAACATCAACTTCTTTTATGTTTGAGCACAATCAATCGTGCAGCAGTTTAGATGTTCAGGTTCAGATTATGACTGTATCAGGAAAAGTGGTTAAAACCATTCAACAAACTCTTCCAACCGAAGGTTTTCGAATTGAAGGAGTGTACTGGGATGGTCTCGACGATTTCGGCGACCAATTGGCAAAAGGAGTTTATTTATATCGCATTAAAGTTCGAACTCCTGACGGTATAACTGCAGAAAAAGCGGAAAAATTGGCGATTTTGCGCTGAATAAACAATAAAAACACCTTGTTTTCGTATATTTGATGTGTAATTTTTTCGAGATGAAATTTTTTTCTGTCATACTGTTTCTTATTTTCCCAATTACAATTTTTTTTGCTCAGCCCACAGGAGGAGGTGCTTCTAGTGATGATTTACAATTAAACACCATTACAACTTCTTTACCTTTTATGGCGATAACCCCGGATTCTAGAGCTGGTGGAATGGGTGATGCCGGAACTGCGCTCAGTCCGAGTTCCACATCGATTTATTGGAACACAGCAGGTATAAGTTTTTCAGAAAAAAAATCCGAAGTCAGTTTGTCTTATACTCCTTGGTTGAGACAACTTACGAACGATATCCATTTGAGTTACTTGTCGGCATTTTACAAAATCAATAAAATTCATTCAGTGGGGGCTAGTTTGAGATTTTTTAGTTTAGGAGAAATCACTTTTACAGATGCTCAAGGCAACGTGATAAGAGATGATAAACCAAGTGAATTTGAGCTCACTGGCGCTTATGCTTTTCGATTATCAGATGTTTTTAGTGTTGGTCTCAATGGGAAATTTGCTTACTCAAACCTCACGGGAGGTCTCCCAGTAGCAGGGATAAATACGAAAGCGGGGGTGGTTGGTGCGGCAGATTTATCATTCTGCTACAACAACGATAAAGCAAAAATCGGAAAGGTAAAAGGTACGTATCGAACAGCTCTTACCCTCAACAATATCGGTAATAAAGTTGCTTATTCAGAATTGTCTCAGAGAGACTTTATTCCAATGAATTTAAAAATAGGAAATGCATTCGAAGCAGATTTTGATCAATACAATAAGGTGACATTTTCGCTTGACCTTCAGCGTCTATTGGTTCCCACCCCTGCTTACTATGATCTTATTGATGGAAGTTTAACCATGATTTCTGGTAAACCAGAAAATGTTGGAGTTATTTCAGGAATGATACAATCGTTCTACGATGCTCCTGGTACGCCGATTAAAGATGAAGACGGAAATTATATTCAAAATGCAGATGGTAAGTATGAAGTTGAAAAGTGGTCGAAATTTAAGGAAGAATTTTCAGAAATCAACATTGCTACTGGTGTGGAATGGTGGTATAATAATGTTTTTGCAGTTCGTGGAGGTTTATTTTACGAGGCAGCAAATAAAGGAAATCGCCAATTTATAAATCTAGGTGCTAGCTTGAAGTACAACGCATTTGCCATAGATTTTTCATATTTAGCCTCCATAAGTGGTCGTCAGAGCCCATTGGCTAACACACTTCGTTTTACACTTCGTTTCAACATAGGAGAAAACTTCACGAGTAAGCCTTCAGAAGGACAAGACATATGAGAATCCGGGTAGGTTATGGTGTAGATGTACATAAATTGGGTCCTGATTATGATTTGATTATAGGCGGTGTTAAAGTGAAATCTGATTTCGGTGCGATAGGGCACTCGGATGCTGACGTGCTTCTTCATGCTATTTGTGATTCTCTTTTAGGAGCCGCTAATCTGCGCGATATAGGATTTCATTTTTCAGATACGGACCCAAAATACAAAGGAATAGACTCAACAATTTTATTGAAGGAAGTGGTTGCATTAGTCAAGTCAAAAGGATATGAAACCTCAAATATTGACGCTACGGTTGTACTACAGAGTCCAAAGTTGAATCCTTACATTCCTGAGATGCAGGGCATAATAGCGAATATTCTCGGTCTTGATAGAGATGCTGTTTCAATCAAAGCAACAACCCACGAAGGAGTGGATTCTTTCGGAGAAAAACGTGCTATAAAAGCATATGCTGCATGCCTATTAATTTCGAATTAAAAGTTTTTAACTTAGCGTCCTCGATTTATTAAAGACTGTTATATACTCGTATATTTGTGAAATGAAAGTAAATACAAATTATCTTAGAAGAGATGATTTATTGGCGCTTTACAATAAACCGCTACTGGAATTAGTTTTTGAAGCTGCCTCGGTACATCGACAATATCATAACCCGCAAGAAGTACAAATGGCTTCGTTGTTGAGCATTAAAACAGGAGGATGTCCAGAGGATTGTGGTTATTGTCCTCAGGCAGCCAGGTACCATACAGACGTCAATGTTCAGAAATTAATGAATGTTGATACTGTTATTGAGCAGGCAAAAAATGCCAAGGCAAATGGATCCTCCCGTTTGTGTATGGGGGCTGCTTGGCGCGAGGTCCGAGACAACAAAGATTTCGACAGTGTGGTTGAAATGGTGCAAGAGGTAAATAACCTTGGAATGGAAGTTTGTTGTACTCTAGGGATGCTGAATGAAGAACAAGCATTCAGGTTGAAAAAAGCGGGGCTTTTTGCCTACAATCACAATTTAGATTCTTCGCCTGAATTTTATGGTGATATTATATCCACTCGTGAATATCAGGAACGTTTGAGCACGATTGAAAATGCGAGAAAAGCTGGAATTACGGTTTGTTCAGGTGGAATTATCGGGATGGGTGAGACTGTTGATGATAGAATAGGCTTGTTACTAAGTTATTTGCAAATGGAAAAGCCACCTGAAAGTATTCCAATTAATGCACTTGTCGCCGTGGAGGGGACTCCTTTAGAAAATCAAAAACCAATTGAGCAGTGGGAAATGATTCGTATGGTGGCAGTTACGCGTATTGTTTTTCCTGAGTCTGTTGTCAGATTGTCTGCGGGCCGAACAAAAATGAGTATGGAGGGGCAAGCACTCTGTTTTTTAGCGGGTGCGGGTTCTATTTTTACAGGGGATAAGCTTCTTACGACACCAAATCCAGAGTATAACGAGGACAGGGAAATGTTTGATATTTTGGGACTCGTTCCGAAAATAGCTTTTCAAGATGCACCTCAACCCATTTCTGAACCGGACGAAATCTTATTGAAAAATAAGGAGGAGTTAAGGTTACGCGATGCGGCTTTAAAATTAGCCAATGAGGAAGCGATAGCTTCTGGTTTCGAACCTAGAAAATTTACTTCCGTTAATTAGTGGAATCAAACATCGAAAAAAAATTACAGAAAAGGAAGAGGGATAACCAACTCCGTTCACTTTCCGTTTTTGGTAGTTCGGTTGATTTTTTTTCCAACGACTATTTGGGTTTAGCAAATCTTCCTTCCCGGCGTTTTCATCAAAGGGGATCAACCGGTTCTCGTTTGCTATCGGGAACCAGCGAATTATCAATAGAAGTTGAGAGTGCGCTTTCTGATTTCTTTGATGCAGATGCAGCCCTTATTTTTAATTCGGGATACACGGCAAATCTGGGAATATATTCTTGTATTCCTCAACGTGGGGATACTGTTGTTTTCGATGAGTATGTTCATGCGAGTATTCGCGATGGGATAAGACTCTCATTTGCTGAGACATCAAGTTTCAAACACAACGATTTGGAAGATTTAGAGAAAAAAATAAAACAAGCAAAAGGTCAATGCTTCGTTGCTGTTGAATCTTTGTATTCCATGGAGGGAGATATGGCCCCTTTGCGTGGGATATTGGCTTTGGTAGAAAAGTATGATGCGCGACTTATTGTGGATGAGGCGCATGCTGTTGGTGTTTTTGGTGAGAACGGAAAAGGTATTGTTCATGCGAGGGCAATGCAAGAGCGAATTTTTTTACGCGTAATTACGTTTGGTAAGGCTTATGGTTTTCATGGAGCAGCAGTTCTTTGTTCGCACCGTACAAAAGAATTTTTGGTAAATTTTTCAAGACCCTTCATTTATTCTACAGCACCTTCGGATGATTTTTTTTACCGCATCAAATCTCAAGTTTTTCGAAAAGATATTTATTCTAGACAAAAATCATTGCAGAAAAATATTCACTATTTCCGCGAGATTGACTCTCCATTCTTAGTTTCTGAGTTAAATTCTCCCATTCAAGTATACCGCGGAGTGGGCATTGATCAACTTCGGTCGATGGCGACGGATTGCATTGCCCAGGGGATATTCACA
The DNA here is from genome assembly GCA_016866375.1 of Bacteroidota bacterium. Lineage (GTDB taxonomy): Bacteria > Bacteroidota > Bacteroidia > Flavobacteriales_D > Crocinitomicaceae > UBA952. The sequence goes on along the minus strand of VGMK01000022.1, from coordinate 8,143 downwards.
AAACCGATTTTTTCTCCAACGGTGCCCTTGGGAAAAGAATGCCTTAGATTTTGTTTTCATTCATACAATACTTTGGAAGAAATCAATACCTTGAAGAACATCCTCTTTCCTTGATTGTTTCGTCTCTTATAATAATACTCTAATTCGTGGCGGCAGAAATACTTCATAAAATTCAAATTTCGACGAAAGCATGGTTTCGGGAGGATTTATCAAATGTAGAGGAGGGGTCTTTCTTTTTCAACTACGAAATCACCATTTTCAATGCAGGCCACGTTGAGGTACAACTTCTACGACGCTATTGGCGCGTTGATCATTTAACCCTGGGCTCTAATGTCGTAACTGGGGAGGGAGTTGTTGGCGAGAAGCCAGTTATTGAGCCTAATCATTCTTATTCTTATGTCAGCGGTTGTGAACTATATTCTTCTATGGGGCGAATGGTAGGTTATTATCAATTTAAAGAGGTACAGTCAGGTATAACGTTTACAGTTCTCATTCCGTCTTTTTCGTTAATTTTTCCATCTTTGCTGAATTGATTTTTTAAATGGATACGTGAACAACATACTTCGTATCAAAAAAAGACTCCTTGAAAAATTTTGACAAAGGGTGCATAGAATAGCGATGATTCACAGGTTTCATTTCATCGAGTAGATGTCCGCCTTTAAGGTATAAAATGCCATTGTCAATTGCGTGTTCTTGTTCTGTTTTTATTTTTCCGATGGTCCAAGGAATAAATGCTGGCATTTGTGTTACCGCTCTGCTCACGATAAAATCAAATTGTCCATTGATTTGCTCAGCGCGATTATGAAGGCCCATTGTATTTTTGAGTTGTAATGCAGATACTACTTCGTTTACGACTTTAATTTTTTTTCCGATAGAGTCGACCAGTATAAACTGTGAATTTGGAAAAAGAATGGCTAGAGGAATACCTGGGAAACCGCCACCTGTTCCGATATCGAGAATTTGAGCATTATCGTTGAAGTCGATAATTTTCGCAATTCCAAGGGAATGCAAGACGTGTCGCTCATAAAAAAAATCAGTATCCTTTCGCGAGATCACATTGATTTGTTTATTCCAATATTCATAGATGCTTTTAAGTTTTTCAAATTGAGAAAGTTGCAAGGGGCTTAGCTGTGGGAAATAAGTCTTTACAATCTCCACTAAATGGTGTCTTTTGTTTTATCCATCATGGCAGCTAAAAAGTCACGAGCTCGGAATAATTGTGCTTTTACAGTACCGAGGGGAAGGTTCATTTGATCGGCGATTTCTTCATAGCTGAGCTCCTCGAAATAACGTTTTTCCACCAAATCTCGGTATTTTGGTTTTAGTTTGCTCACTAGAAGGCGCATGTGAACTACACGTTGCCCTTGTATAATGGTTTCCTCGGGGTTTAAAGCGGAGGATTTTACATCTACATGCATTTTTTCTCCATCATCTTTGGCTATTCCTGAATCCATGGAGGTAAGTTGAATACGTTTTTTTCGAATAAAATCTATACAATTATTCGAGGCAATTTTAAATAACCAAGTGCTGAAAGCAAAACTCGGTGAATATTGGTCTATTCTACTAAAGGCTTTCCCAAATGCCTCAATGGTAAGGTCATCCGCATCATCGGGATTTTTTACCATTTTAAGCATCATGAAATAGATGGAGTCACGATACCTCTCCATTAGGGTCGCATATGCCAATTGATTGCCGGCGAGTGCCTCCTCAACAAGATTTAAATCTTGTTTAGCTTTTTCAGATAAATGTTCATTTTCTACCATCTATAGAGTTTTTGGCGTTCTGTGACATAATAGATAATAGGCATGATTAATGCATAAAATAAATCCCAAAATAAAAAGTAGGGAATAAAACTTTTTTCCTTCAATTTTGACAAACAACGGCCTTGAATCCACCATTTCAGTATTAACGTGACAATGAAAATACTCGCAGTAAATAACCCATACTCCCCATTAAATATCAAAGTAACAAAAGATGCCCACATCAGAATTAAGGAGATGGGGTATATTCCTAACAACCACTTTTTAATAAGCTTATACCGACTCGATGTAGAATAGTGACGGGACTTTTGTCGGATCCATCTTCCCCATGTCGGAGCGGCTGCTGAATAGCAATATGATGTAGGATCTAAATTGACTGTATAATTGGATTTTTTAGCTGCCTCTTGAATAAATAAATCATCGTCACCGGAGGGTAGGCCATAATGCGATTTAAATCCATTTACAGAGTTGAAAACGGGTTTTGTGTACGCTAGATTTCTTCCGACTCCCATATACGGGAGCTTAGCAAGGGCCATTGAAAAATAACTCACCCCAATCCATGCTGTATCATAACGAATTAAGCGATTCAAAAACCCCTTGTTTTTAGAATATGGGCCATAGCCAATTACAATATGTTTTGATGAAGAAAAATGGGAAGACATCTGCCTAATCCATTGACTAGAGGATGGTTTACAATCTGCGTCTGTTAGTAAGAAATGCTCATACTTTGCTGCCTTAATTGCGAGGGTAATTGGCAATTTTTTACCAGGTCTCAAATGTTGATTCCTTCCTAATTCTACAACCCTTAAGTTTGGAAATTGCCTACTAAATGCGGTGAGTAACCAACCGCTATCATCTATGGATTGATTATTCACAACAATCACCTCAAATTCAGGATAGTCCTGACTTAAAATAGTAGGTAAATTTTCATACAAATTATCCGATTCATTTCGTGCAGCAATAATGACACTAATTGGGATTGAGCTACTTGCGATCTTTTCGGATGTTGAATGATAAGCCATACGAACATGAATAAAAAAAAGGTAGAATATTTGAATTAGTACAAATAGAATAAATGCGATGAACGCGAATAAGTAAAAGTCCAATTGGAAGATTGGCAGGTAAGTCATTTTCTGAAACTAGATACAAATATGAGGTCCTTAATTAAATCACCGTATCTTTGCTTTATCTATTTTTCAACAGATTTATGCACTTTGAAGTATTGCACCATGATGAACATTCAAAAGCTCGTGCGGGAAAGTTTTTCACGGATCATGGTACAATTGAAACCCCCATCTTTATGCCTGTTGGTACCGCAGGAACTGTTAAGGGAGTTCATCAATACGAGCTCTCTGACATAATTAAGGCACAAATAATTTTAGGTAATACTTACCATTTATTTCTCCGTCCGGGAATTGATACGATATCAGCAGCAGGTGGCCTGCATAAATTTATTGGTTGGAACAAACCCATGTTGACAGATAGTGGGGGTTATCAAGTGTATTCCTTGGCTTCATCCCGAAAAATTACAGAGGAGGGAGTTAAATTCCAATCTCACTTTGATGGGAGTTATCATTTTTTTACTCCGGAACGCGCCATTCAAATTCAGCGGAGTATTGGTGCAGATATAATAATGGCATTTGATGAATGCACTCCATATCCATGCGACTATCAATATGCAAAGCAATCTTTAGGAATAACTCATAATTGGTTAAATCGTTGCATGAATGAAATGAAAAGTAGTGATTCTTTTTATGGATACGCTCAGGCTTTATTTCCCATTGTTCAGGGTAGTGTGTTTAAAGATTTGCGTGTCGCATCCGCAGAAAAAATTGCCGGTTGTAATGCAGATGGCAATGCAATTGGAGGTTTGTCTGTTGGAGAGCCCGAGGAGGAATTATACGAAATGACGGATTTGGTATGTTCTATTTTGCCAAAAAATAAACCAAGGTATTTAATGGGTGTAGGAACTCCTGTTAATTTATTGGAATGTATTTCTCTAGGAGTTGATATGTTTGATTGTGTCATGCCGAGTAGAAATGCACGCCATGGCTTACTTTATACCTGGAGTGGTACCATAAATATTAAAAATGAGAAATGGGCAAATGACTTTAGTCCAATTGATGAGAAAAGTGAGCTTTACGCGGATCAACTTTACTCGAAGGCATATTTGCGCCATTTAATAAAAGCTGGAGAATATCTTGGTGTGCAGGTAGCAACACTTCATAACCTTAATTTTTATTTAGAACTTATGCGCGAGGCACGCAATCAAATCACTTCAGGAACGTTTACTTCTTGGAAAAATAATTTGATTCCAAAATTGATGCAAAGACGCTAATGTCTATTATTGATCGCTATATCATTAAAAAGTTTTTGGGCACGTATTTTTTTATGCTCGGAATCATTATGATGTTTGCTACCGTTTTTGATGTTTCAGAAAAACTCAGTGATTTTATCAGTAACAAAGCACCAATTTCGGGAATCATTTTTGAATATTACATCAATTTTATACTTTACTACGGGAACCTATTTTCATCAATGATTATATTTCTTTCCGTTATTTGGTTTACAGCTAAGTTAGCCAAGGATACGGAAATAGTACCTATTTTATTTAGTGGAAAACCGGTATTTCGCTTTTATCGACCATACATGATAGCGGCTACGGTATTGATGTTGTTTTCACTGTTTTTAAATCATTTGATTGTCCCTGTAGCAAACAAAAAGCGCTTGGATTTTGAAAATCAATATTACCGAAATGCACTTGTGGTGGAAGATTATAACGCCACATATCCCAACAATTCACACGTGTACTTTTCACACTTTATGGAAAAGGAGAATAAGTTACACGACTTTGTTTTTGAACAATTTGATGAGCAGCATAGGATAAAGTATTTTTTAAAAGCGCGGTATGCCAAAAATATTCCGGGAACTTTTCAATGGACATTAGAGGATTACTACGAGAAGACCTTTGAATTTCCCATTGGTACGATTTCCTACGGTCAGCGCAAGGATACGTCATTTGCTTTTCAAATTGAAGAAATGGCAAAACGTCAGAATATTGCTGAAACTATGACGTATTTTGAATTGCAAGAGCTCATTAAACGAGAGAGTTCAAAGGGGTCTGATTTAGTTCCATTTTATGAAATAGAATTACACCAGCGTACTTCATATCCATTTGCAACCTACATTTTGACAATAATCGCTGTAGCGGTTTCATCTGAAAAGAGGCGAGGAGGCATTGGGATTAATATAGCCATAGGTTTACTTTTCGTTTTTATCTATATTTTTTCCATGAAAATGATGACTGTTGCCTCTGTTAATTTAGGTTTACCGGTTCTCCTTGCTGTGTGGATGCCGAACTTTCTATTTTTGGGCATCTCCATTTTATTATTCCTTAGATCTCAAAAGTAATTTCGGCAAAAAAAGTGGGTGTTTTCCTCAATTGATGCTATTCTTGAATCGGTATTTTACAACTTAAATCAACCTATATACATTTCCATCTTCCGCACATTCGGTCTCTGAGAAAATTTGTTTGGCCTCCTCCAACAATGCCTCCACTTCTGTGTAGCGCGAAGAGAAATGACCTAAGATAAGTTTTTTCACCCCCGATTTTTGAGCAATTTTTGCTGCTTGTTGAGCAGTGGAATGAAAGGTTTTTGTTGCCCTATCTAAATGGTTAGATGAAAAAGTTGCTTCATGGTATAGAAGGTCCGAAGATTCAATAAAAGGAATCAGTTTCTCGTCGTAGGCGCTGTCCGAGCAATAGCTGTAGGAGAAAGAATGTTTTGGGGCCCATGTGAATTTTTGGAAGTCATATTCTACATTATTAATGCTAATATTCTTCCCCGCGAGTAGGTTTGGCAAGTGATGTAATTCGACACCTGCCTCTTGGCATTTTTTTGCATCAATACGGTAGGGCTTTGGCTTCTCTTTAATTTGAAATCCACAAGTGGGGATTCGGTGCTTTAATGGAAAACTCCATATTTCTATTTTCTCGTCTTCAAAAATACAATTTTTAGACGCGAAAGATAGTATGTTAAATTCAATATCAAATGCCAGTTTATTGTCTCCAATGCTGAGCATTTGATGTATGATACTTGGGAGTTCAGGAGGGCAATATACGGTTATCCTTTTATTTCTTCCGAGTAAATTCATCGTACTCAGTAATCCAGGTAAACCATAAAAGTGATCTCCGTGCAGGTGCGAAATTAGAATATGGGAAATTCGCTGCATGTGTACACTGTATTTGCGCAATTGCATCTGTGTCCCTTCGCCGCAATCGATTAGCATGTGACGGTTATTACAACAAACATATTGTGCACTGGGTGCTCTTCGAGTAGTAGGTAATGCGGCTCCACTGCCTAATATGCGAACAAAAAAATTCAAGGATTCATATGACTAAGTGCTTCATCTACAGTATTTTCAATACTTAGCACCCGATCAAGTTGAGCGATTTCAACCATTTTACGCACAGCAGATTGTAAACCACACAACACAAAGCTTCCATTTGTGTCTTTGCACAAGCGATTGGCTACAAGTATCGCAGACAAACCCGATGAGTCGCAGTACAGGGTTTCAGCCATCTCGAAAACTATTTGATTCACTCCATTTTTATTGTGAAGTACAAATAAACTTTTTAAATCCGGCGCATTAGTGGAATCGAGTTTAGCTACGTGTGAGTGAACAACGATTGCACTGCCGTGGGTGGATATTGAAAAGTTCATAGCCCTGTTTTTTCAAAGTTAATTAAAAAATCATCGCTCAATCTTTGCTGCGAGTAAATATATTACCGCCATTCGAATGGCAACCCCATTTTCAACTTGTTGAAGAATAATGGATTGCTTTGAATCTGCAACATCGCTTGTAATTTCAACACCGCGATTTATTGGTCCAGGATGCATGACCACGATTTCTTTAGACAAGCTATTCAGTATCTCTTTATTTAACCCGAAAAGCATGGTATATTCTCTTAGGGAAGGGAAAAATTTAATGTCTTGCCTTTCCAATTGTATGCGTAGCATATTGGCCACATCACACCATTCCAGTGCCTCAACAAGGTTGTTTGAAACCTTTACACCTAATTGATTGATGTATTTTGGGATGAGCGTTGCAGGCCCACATACCATCACTTCAGCACCTAACTTCTGCAAACAATAAATATTCGACAAGGCTACCCGCGAATGCAAGATATCGCCCACAATAACTACTTTTTTCCCGGCAACTTTACCTAGTTTCTCGCGAATAGAATAGGCATCCAAAAGTGCTTGTGTTGGGTGTTCGTGAGTCCCATCTCCGGCATTAATTATACGCGCATTAACTTTTTTCGAGAGAAATTCTGTAGCCCCCGGACTTGAGTGGCGCATAACGACCATATCCACCTTCATGGACAAAATATTGTTCACGGTATCGATTAAAGTTTCTCCTTTTTTTACAGAACTTCCCGAAGCTGAAAAATTAACCACATCCGCTGAAAGACGTTTCTCTGCAAGTTCAAAGGATAAACGGGTGCGTGTTGAATTTTCAAAAAAAATGTTAGCTATGGTTATATCTCGCAAGGAAGGGACTTTTTTTATGGGACGGTTAATCACTTCCTTGAAACTATCTGCAGTTTTGAAAATCAACTCGATATCTTGTTGCGTTAAGTCTTTTATACCCGTAAGGTGATCAACACTTATATTTGTCATGCTATTCCTTTGTAAATAATACTACTTTATCTGCTCCTTCGGTTTCTTTCCATTCAACGGATACACGCTCGGAAATTAGCGTATCAACGGCTTTTCCAACGTAATCTGCCTGAATTGGTAAATCCCTGCGAAATCTTCGATCAACCAAAACTAAGAGTTCAACTTTTGACGGTCTTCCAAATGTCATCAAGGCGTCTAAACCCGATCGAATCGTACGTCCCGTATACAAAACGTCATCCACTAGCACCACTTTTTTATTCTCAATGCTGAAATCGAGATTCGTAATGCTAGGAATGAGTGGCCGTTCTCTTCTCCTAAAATCATCGCGAAAGAAAGTGACATCCAAATTTCCACAGGTTACAGGTTTTTTTAGTATCTTTTCAAGTGTGGCTTTCAAATGGCTGACCAAATGGATGCCTCTTGGCTGTAAACCGACAAGTACAGTTTGTGAAAAATCAAGGTGGGATTCGATTAATTCATGGGAAAGTCTTTTCAATGTCAGTTCGAGGTGCTTTTCATTGAGAATGACTTGTCTTTCCATCTGAACAAAGATAGCTCTTTTACCAAATAAGCGAATGACTAAGAAGAAAAATTACAAACATCTTGGTCAAGATCTGAAATTAGGAAGAAACTGCCGGTTACTAAAAGAATATCGTTTTCTTCAAGCAGCAGCATAATCTGTTTTACTGCATTGTTCAC
>VGMK01000021.1 GCA_016866375.1 Bacteroidota bacterium | reverse complement strand
TACGTGAGCTGAACGACATGCGCATCTGGTTGTGTCCGGTAACGGAATACGTGTTTGGTGGAAGTTATCCAAGGGAAATTTTTGTGAAGGTGGTGGAAAGTAATGGAAAATAAATTATCTTCGGAAAGCAAATTATTTTTTAGTGTGCAGAATGAATGCATAGTAATGGATTAAATTTGTAGAAGTTCTTTGAAACACTTGCCAGAAGGTATTGATTCGTGGGTGCTGGTCTCAAATTTCGGTTTGAGACATGATCGGCATCTTCTCCCGACCTGTGTTGGGATGAATGTCACTTAGGAATTTATTGCAGTGTGTATTGATTTCAATGTCAATATGAAATTGTTATTTATGAATTTATTAGTGATTAATAGGTATTGATTTATACATACAAATAGAGTATCAGGCAGGTGTTTTCAAAGCTCTTCAAAACTTTAATATGAAAATTGAACAAGCACATATCAACCAAATACGACAACAATTTGCTGAACTTCAAAGCAAAGAGGACTTGGTGAAACTGTTAAGCGAGGCTAAGAACTTGTTGTATGGAGAGAAGTGTAAACCTGTTCAATTAAAATCATTGACCTATTACGCTAATCCTGAACTTTGTAAAAAACGTTATCAGACTTTTACAATAAAAAAAAAGTCAGGAGCAGACAGAACCATTAATTCTCCTGTAAAAGGATTAAAATCTATACTTCGTTCTCTAAACTTTGTACTTCAATGTGTATATGAACCACATGAAGCAGCAACAGGTTTTGTTTTGGAGAAGTCTATCGTTGATAATGCCAAAAAGCACGTAGGGCATCATTATGTCCTAAACATGGACTTAAAAGATTTCTTTCATACCTTCGATAGAAACAGAGTTAAGATGGGCTTCATCTATGAGCCATTTAACCTGAGCGGGGACAAAGAGCCTTTGGCTTTTCTGTTGGCAAGTCTTTGCACCCATCCTTTTGAAATTGATGGAAAGGAAAAAACTGTACTCCCACAAGGTAGCCCTACCTCTCCGACCTTAACTAACATTCTTTGTAAAAAGCTAGACCGTAGACTCACTGGTCTTGCCAACCGATTTGGTGCAACCTATACCAGATATGCTGATGACATAACCTTTTCGTCACAGCACAATATATACACGGATGAAGTATTTAATAATGAGCTAAAACGAATTATAGAAGAAGACCAAAAACTGATTATCAATCCAAAGAAAACACGTTTGCAGAAAGCTGGTTACCGTCAGGAAGCTACAGGCTTGATTGTAAACGACAAAGTTAATGTCCATAGGAGGTATGTAAAGCAAATCCGAATGTGGCTTTACTATTGGGAAAAGTACGGCTATGAAAAAGCGGAGCAGATTTTTAAGCGGGATTACCTTGTCGACAAAGGAAACGTAAAAAACCTGAACGCCAAATTGGAGAATGTGCTGGATGGGAAATTGGAGTTTTTGAAGATGGTGAAAGGAATTGAGGACGTGACTTATAAGGGGTTGAAGGAGAGGTTTGATCTATTAAACGGAATAAAAGTCAAGAAAGAAAATGAGAAAATTGACTTAGAAAATGTCGTAAATACAATCTTGAATAAAGGGCTTATTGAGGGAATAAACCTTTATGATAGGTATAAAAAAAGCTAAATATGAAGGATAGGGAAAAGCTTAAAAAACTTATTCAAATCATTGGAGACCTTTTAAATGTTGAAGGTAATGAATGGTTAACGGATGAAATATTGAAAACAATAGGAGAAACATCGTCAGTTGAAGAAATAGCAAAACACTCTGTTATTCAAAACATCCATGAATATTGTGTTGAGCAAAAAATTGAAAAGCAGGCAGTTGAGTTCTATAAATCATTCCCTATACAAGAAATAAGAGATCAACTGATTCTAGACTATAGAAAAATGGAGCACGAAAGGCGGAGAGATGACTTTGAGAATTTTTGTCTTTGTCTTTATCAACAAATTGAAAATATAACAAATTTCTTATTTGAAAATGGTGTTGTAGCGACTTGGAATAAAATAAAAAATTCAAGTGCAATCAAATCTTCTTATGACCAAAAACAAAAGCAATATATTCTCCCAACAAGTGGAGGAACATCAATTGAGAAGTTAGTCTTCCAAAATACGAATCCTATAAACGACCTTTCTAAATGGCATGCCAATAGGAAGTTTAGAGCATTATTGTATTTATTTTATTTTGACAAAAATGTAATAAAAGATGAATATGAATTTAATTCCGTCTATTACGTTCATGAAGAAATTTATCAAATGAGAAATCAAAATCATAGAGGAAATAACCCTTCTCAATATCAACAAAAAACACTTGACAAAATAAAGGGTAATGAGGCTAGGTACTATTTTAAATTTTATGGTTTCCTTCAAGATTTTGTTAATCATATCGAATTAGTTTATGCTAAAAAAACTGCACCTATAAATAGAAATATCGCACTACCAAATAAAACTAAGCCACAGAAAAATACCCTTGGTGCAATTAATCCTGACCTTGAAAAATTAAAGCAACAAATGGATAAAAATAAATAATGCATAAACACTGCATAGAAAAACAGAAACTTTAGAAAAAAATACTGAATTATTGTTTTACAGTTATGGAGAATAAAAAACTAGAATATATTATTTCGACCCAACTTGATGTATACTTATTATCAGACATCGGTCAGAAAAGCTCAATAATACCCCTCATGTATATTACATCTAATTATATGAAGACGTCATCAGGGAAAGGTTTGTATACTTATTATTCGAATGATATTTTTGATTCAAACCACGAAAAAATTGAAACAAACTCTTTTACTATTAATGGAATCACCTGTGAATTGACTGATAAAGAATTATGGTTAAAGAATCGGTATGGCGATTCCTCAGTAGTATTGAATGCAGTCATTAAGGATAGGATTGGAGTTGAGATAGAACTTCGTTTTAATCAGTATAGTATGAAAAACACTTTGAATTTGAGATTCAAGGATTTATTTGATTACATAAAATTACTTAGCCTAGTTGATACTCATAAAGCTCTAGAAATTGTGGAATTTAAAAACAATCAAATTAAGAAGCTTGAAAACAAAATAGCCAAGTTATCTAAAAAATAATTCATTAATATTTTTTCCATCAAAGCAATTAAGAACTAATTATTGTGAAAATTTTAAACCATTTCCGACATATAAATCTCACGAACGATCAACGCAATGCGCTGGAAATGCTTCATGCATTTTTAGAGAGTGATGAGCGAGTATTTATACTTCAAGGTTATGCGGGAAGTGGAAAAACAACCTTATTAACAGGTTTTGTCGAGTATCTGGAATCTCTAAAAAAGAAATACCAATTGATGGCACCAACGGGCAGAGCGGCAAAAATCATCAGAGATAAAACAAAGAAAGAAGCTACCACAATTCACCGTGGCATTTACAATTTTGAAAGATTGGATGCCATTGAAGCTGAAAATGAACGTGTGGAGGAACAATCATACCATTACGTTTTTCCGATAAATCAAATAAGTGATGATAAAAGCATATTGATTATTGACGAGGCATCTATGATTTCAAGCAAAGAATCAAAGCATGAGTTATTTACGTTCGGAACTGGTTTCTTGCTGAATGATCTTCTAACGTATGCTAAAGTTTCAGCAAGCAATAACAAGCTCATATTTGTTGGAGACCCTGCACAATTACAACCTGTAGGTGATAACAAATCACTCGCCCTTGACCCTGATTATTTTAGCAATGTCCTTAATCTAAGAATTAAGATAGTGGAATTGACAGAAGTAGTTCGTCAAAATGAAAATTTGATTTTAAAAAATGCCGAGAAAATAAGAAACTTGATTTTTTCAGAAAATCGTAAAGAATTAAAGTTTGATTATGATTCAGAAAGTTTCGTTCAATCAAATCCCAATGTTTTTTATGAGCATTTTGTAGATACTTTTCCATCTCCAAAAGTTGGTGATGGGATAATTATTGCTTATTCCAATGGCCAATGTTTTCATAACAATATAGCTATTAGGGAAAAGCTATTTCCTAATCAAAAGCATCTAGTGGTAGGTGATATTATTCTCATCAACAACAATAATTACCATACCTATGGCACTGAATTATTCAATGGAGATTTAGCACAAGTTGTGGAAGTAAATCCAGACACAATAAGTCAGTCAGCTCCGGTAATGGTAGATAAAAATGGAAAGAAGGAAAGAATAGTTATTTCATTAATGTTTAAGTGGGTTAAAATTCGACTACCGCATTTCTCAGAAGATATTTCATGCTTAATACATTACGACTTACTAAACTCAGTAAATAGGGATTTGAGTATAGATGAAATGAAAGCGGTGTACATTAATTTTTTAATCCGCTTTAATGAGAAGCAAAAGGAACGAAAAGAAAAAGGGTTAAATAGTTATAAAATAGGCAGTGAGGAATTTAAGAACGCTCTAAAGTCTGACCCATTTTTTAATGCTCTTAAAATTAAGTACGGATACAGCATTACTTGTCATAAATCGCAAGGTGGTGAATGGGAAAAAGTTTTTGTTGATTACAGTGGTAGAGTAAGTTTAAAAACAGAACCATTAAAATGGTGCTACACAGCTACTACCAGGGCAAGAGAATCCGTAATTTGTTTGAATGCACCAAACTTCGGAGTTTTTAGTAGACTGAACTTTAATCCTATAGGACAAATTGGTAATTTCCCTACAAATGCCTTTTCTTTTCTAGGGGTTAAAAATTCTCCTTTTCATAATAGCAACGCACACAAATGTAAAAGTATAAAATACTGGGAAATCTATGAAAAATTAGAGAATACACATTTTAAAATTGAAAATGTATTTTCTCCTATAAATGGATTTTTGGAAAGGTATTTTATAAGATGCGAGTATAACGAACTTATTCAGTTGGATGGGCATCACAATGGTGCAGGATACTTTACTCAAGCCTTCAAGGTAACAAGCGATAATGATCATCCCGCAGCCATTGAATTAGCTGCAATTTTTAACGCTCCCTATGAACGACAATACTTGATTGATTGGAATCCTGCGGAGTTTTTTCTAAAAGAATTACATTCTTATGTGTTACAAGCTTGTGATGAAAGTAAAAGTACCCTCACGAATGTTGTAAAAACAGGAAACTATGATTTGACCTATTACTTCATCACAGACTCAGTATGTTCATATATTCAGTTCTACTTCAATGGAAAAAACCAATTCACTTCTGCGATGCCAAAAAAAATTGGGTCAGAGGAAGATGAAAAGCTAAAATTAATCATATCAAATTTAGAGACCAATGCCAGCTAAAGAAATAAAAGAACTTCGTCAGGCCGGAAAGTTAGAGGAAGCTTATGCAATGGCAAAAGCAGAATTAGAGGCTGATTTGTCAAATATTTGGAGTAAGAGGAATTTAAGTTGGGTACTTTATGCTCAACTTGATGAAGTCGCATCAAATTTGGATGCTTTTATAGCGAAAATTAATGAGGTAAAAGATTTGGATTTACCTGCATCTGAAGAAATGTTTTTTGATAACATATCGATTGTTATCGCCAAGGCAGCCAGAGTTATTTCCCATGAAACTACTCAGGATTCTACCAAAATATATCTTTTGTTTGATGCTGTTAAAGATTTACCAATAAAGAGGGATTCCAAATGGTTTAGTGTGCTTTTTAGTGCAATGCACAAAGGAATGAAAGAATCCAATAGATATGTTGAATTTGCTGACTGGTGGGATCTTGAAAACCTCCGTTCGGAAGATTTTTTAAAAGAGGAATATAATAGTAAAAAAATAATGTCAATTGCCGAACAGGCATACATTACTTATGCTAAAAAACTTTTGGAAGGAACACCTTTAGATCCCTTTGGACAGCAAAAAGTGATTGACAAGGATAAGATCCAATCATTCTTGCCAAAATTGGACTATTTGATTGAGAAACAGCCTGACTATCAATATCCTCCTTACTTCAAAGCAAAACTTCTTTTAGCTTTGGGGAATGATGGAAATGTGCTTTCTGCATTTTTACCTTTTGCCAAGCAAAAAAGAAATGACTTTTGGGTATGGGAACTAATGGCAGAAATATTTTTAGAGAACAAAGAGATTCAGTTTGCGTGCTATTGTAAAGCCTTGAGCCTAAAAACACCTGAAGACTTTTTAATAAAATTAAGACAATCGTTTGCTGAAATGCTCATTCAAAAAAGTATGTTCAACGAAGCGAAAACGGAAATTCAAAAAGTTATTTCAACAAGGGAAAAACATCAATGGAAGATACCAAACCAAATCATGCAATGGACAGAAATGGAATGGTACAAATCAGCAAATTCCAAAAGAGATAATTCGGACTTGTATTTGAGTCAATTAAAACAGGCTGAGGAAATCTTGTTTCAAGATATCCCAGAAGAATTAATTGTTGTTGAGTTTGTAAATGAAAACAAGAATATCCTATCTTTTGTCAAAGACAAGCAAAAACATGGATTCTTCAATTATACAGGGAAATTAATAAAGCCTCAAATAGGTGATCTTTTGAAGGTACGCTTTAATGGAGCAGGTCAAAATGGATTTTATAAGGTTTTGAGTTCGGAAAAAGCCGGTCCCAATTTAACGGCTGATGCTAAAAAGTCATTTGAAGGTGAAATTAAAATAAATGAAGAAGGAAAATTTGGTTTTGTTGATGATGTTTTTGTAGAGCCATCCATCGTTTCAAGATTAAATCTTCAAAATTCTCAAAGCGTATCTGGAAATGCCATTTTATCTTTTAATAAAAAGAAAAATCAATGGGGTTGGAAGATGATAGAAATTAACTCTGAAAAGAAGAATAATGGATAGAAAATTAGCGGAATACAATTTAAAGAAAGCTTTTGGGTTTGATCAATTTTATGACGAACAATGGGAGGCTATTTCTAGAGTTTTAAATGGTGAAAGGATATTAATGATTCAAAAAACGGGTTTCGGTAAATCACTCTGTTTTCAGTTTCCGGCCACTCAAATGCAAGGACTTACAATCATTTTTTCGCCGTTAATTGCATTAATGCGCGACCAGGTGAAAAGCCTAAAATCAAAAGGAATAAAAGCTGCAGCAATTAACTCTGAAGAATTACCCGAAGATAACTATCAAAATCTTGAGGAGGCAGTTCGTGGTAATCTTTCCATGCTTTACATTGCACCGGAAAGACTTGGTGACAATCAGTTCATGGAAACAATTAAAAAGATGAATACAAACGTATCCTTGGTGGTTATTGATGAAGCTCATTGTATTTCCGTTTGGGGACATGATTTCCGACCTGATTATAGAAGGATATTAAATCTTATTAAAGTTTTACCAGTTACAATTCCTATTATAGCAACCACAGCTACAGCAACTAAAAGAACAGAAGGGGATATTCTAAAACAGATAGGTGGTAGAATGACTGTTGTTCGCGGCAACTTACTTAGAGAAAACTTCCAGTTATACGTAACGACTGTTAAAAGTGAAGATGAGAAAATGAAATTTATTGCTCAGCAAGTTTCAAGAATAGATGGAACAGGAATAATTTATACTGGTACACGCGTTAACACAGAGATTTATTCAAAATGGTTGAACTATATTGGAATTTCCTCAATAGGGTATAATGCAGGTCTTGATACAGAAAAGAGAATTGAAATTGAACAAGGTTTAATAACTAACCGTTGGAAAGTGATTGTTTCAACCAACGCTTTGGGGATGGGTATTGACAAACCTGACTTACGCTTTGTAATTCATACTCAAATTCCTCAGTCGATTATACATTATTATCAAGAAATAGGTCGAGTCGGGAGAGATGGGAAAAAATCAGAAATCATTTTATTATATGATAATTTCACAGATGAAAACACTATTGAAGAGGACCTTAAGCTCCCTTTATCTTTCATTGAAAATGC
The DNA here is from genome assembly GCA_016866375.1 of Bacteroidota bacterium. Classification (GTDB taxonomy): domain Bacteria; phylum Bacteroidota; class Bacteroidia; order Flavobacteriales_D; family Crocinitomicaceae; genus UBA952. Next base: position 9,211 of record VGMK01000021.1, on the reverse strand, counting down.
AAGACCATCGATTTCTCAATATAACAAGGTAATAAACGCTATAAAAGAAGATCCTTTGAGCGAAAGTGAAATCATGCGAAAAACAAATTTACGTCAGCAACAAGTTCGTGTGATAAAATCTGACTTGATCGATCAAAAAATTGCCACAGAAATCAACGATAATAAAACTAAAAAATTGGAGTTTAGGTTTGGTGCACCAGATATTGATAGGAAGCCATTTGATGACCTTAAATCTCATAAAAAAGAAGAGTTGTTTCTATTAAGAGATTACATTAACTCAAAGTCGTCGAGAATGAATTACTTGTGTACCTATTTAGGGGATGTTCAAGTTGAAAATATACGAAATTGTGATAATACAAATCTTTCTAAACTTAAGTATTTCGAATCGGTCAATATCGAAAGTCAATTGATTGAGTTTTGGGATAATTTCTTCCCTATCATATCTATGGCTCCGGAAACTTCATTGGATAAAGGAAAGTACGTATTAAGTTCTCCATTTTGGACGAAATATGAATTGAAGATTAATAATTTATCATTGGGAAAATTACACGATCCCAAAATGTTTTTAGCGTTAATTCCTGCTGAAGACAAGGAACAAGTTGAAAGTAGATTAATCAAGAAACACCTTGAGAAAGCAAAAATTACTGATGTAGTTGCGACGAGTTATTATAGCTATCCAAAGGTGGGTAATGCAATTAGAAAATCGAAATATCAAAATGGGGGCGATTTTCCCATTTTTCTAGTTGAAAGAATGAAAAGAGCTTATTGTCTGAATCTTTTAGATTTGAAGATAGACCTTATCTTATTCATTCCACCAACTGAATCAGGTCAATTAGTTGAGAATCTATCTAAAAAACTAGGTAATTTATTAAATTTACCAGTACTTAACATAATCAAAAAAGCAAAAAATACTCAACCTCAGAAATTATTTGAAAATAAATATTTAAAAGCCGATAATGTAAATGGTGCTTTTGCATTATTTGATTCAAATTTAATTGTAGGTAAACGAATTCTACTAATTGATGATGTTATCGACAGTGGTGCAACAATTAAAGAAGTCAGTAAATTATTAAATATTAATGGAGCTGAATTAATCGCTCCAATGGTATTAGCTAAAACCGTAGGAGGGGATCAATTATGATGTCAAATGAATCAACTTATTGGTATGCTTTTCATCGAGTAAAGATTGGTAATAAGCGTAAAAATGAGATTATTGAAAAAATGCTTACTGAAAAGCTGAACGTCATAGATCTTTTTGAATTAAACAGAAACATACTTTCTGAAAGGTTGTCTCTCGATGAAAACGATTTGAATTGTTTGGAATTGGTTAAGCAGAATTTATCGAATATTTCTTTTTTAACGGAAGATTTGGAAAATCAAGGGTTTCAGATTATTTCAATACTCAATATAAATTATCCAGAGAAGTATAAAATAAAACTAAAATATAATTCGCCTCCCGTATTATTTATGAAAGGTAATCTGGAATTATTAAAACTTGGTTCAATTTCCATTGTAGGTAGTAGAAAAGCGAGTAGTTTGAGTATTGAATTTAGCCAAAACCTCGCTAAAACAGCTGCAAAAACAAATAGAACTGTGGTTAGCGGTGGCGCCTCAGGTATTGATACCTATGCATCTGAAACGGCTGTTTTAAATGGAGGGACAACTATTATTATTCTTGCTGAAGGCATTAAAAAATTTAAAGGATATCGAAACTATTATAAATCGATGACTCAGGGGAATTTGCTCGTCATCAGCTGTTTTGATCCAGATGATAATTGGCATACATTTAAAGCACAAGAACGTAACCCATTAATTTATGCACTCGGTGATAAAGTGTTTATAGCTGAATCAGGTGAAAAAGGAGGTACCATAAATGGTGCATTACATGCTCTTAAAGAACATTGGGAAGTATTTATTCGCTTCCCTGATGAATCTGAAATGAATGCAAATTCATTATTAATAAGAAAAGGTTGCATTCCAGTCGATAATAGAGGCAAACCAATTGAAATCAATTTGCCTAAAAGTGAACTTGAGTTAGAAATAGAGGTCATTGGTAGTGTCGAGAGTTTATTAAATGGAAAACAAATGTCAATTAAAGAAATCATAAAGGCACTTAATTTAGATTGGAAGGGCACCAAGCTTTCTGGACTTATAAAAAGAAGCGATAAAATAATTTCTATTGGCGGTAACCCCATTAAATATGAATTGAAAAATAATAATTTGATTAATAAACAGGGGGAGTTATTTTAATGGCTCATTCAACCACTAAATGCAACTTTTAGATTTCGTGGTGAAATAAATTTCAAAACAGGAAGCAAACCAAAAAGATTTCCCTCTCTGTTTCAAGGAAAGAGTTATTTTACCCCGTTAAATCGCCAAAAATAAAGTTGTAATGTCATACTAACTTTCTTATGAGTAAAGATACACAATTGAGGTATTATTAAATGCTGGAAAACCACAAAAAGAAATCGCTGAGTTCTAAGGAAAGTTATATTGTGATAAAGCCTATATTGTGCAATTGAAACGGAAAACAATGTGGATGCTAATCTTTTAATCAATCAGAATAAGTGGATATCTCATGAGGAATATTTGGAAATGCAATCTAATGCAGACGAATGCAATTATGATTATTCTGATTTCCAATTTTATGGGTTTTTTGAAGGGGATTCCAATATTTATAATGAATACATGGGTTAATATTTAAAACCCCATATACAATAAAAATTATTGATTAAGAACTGAAAATACGTTCATCATTAATTGTGCAGATACACCACACAGATAAGATTTAATTTCGTAATGTGAAAAAAACATAAACCGAAAAAAAATATTTTTAAAACTTATTCTCTCGCTATGATAATAAATGACCTCTACAAAAAGTACTTTCAAAAGTCTAAAATTTTTATGTATCCATTACTTGGTTTTGAGCGTGGAAATGTCGTTCCTGAGGAAGTATATTTTTCCATTAGTGATAAGTACAAGCCCGAGGATAGAAAACTTGTTCTTGTGTACGACCCCAGAATGGATTTAAAATATGAATCTTTTAAAGAAGATAGATTAGTTAATCATAAACTACTACATGAACGTTTAGAAGATCAAAATGGCAATGACATTTTTGTCTTCGACATGTCGTCCTTCGCTGCTGATTGGGATTTATTTTTTGCCGGAAAGTACAGCCAAATGTCGCTAAAAATTAGAAATGAGATTTTAAATTTCTTTGAGAAAAATAGCGGGAACTACATATATGTGAATAGTTTTCTATTTCCTGAAAAATGGTTCAAACGGTATGCTGAAATTTTGGATGTGTCAGAAGAATTGCTCAAAGAAGTAGGCGAACTGTGTGACATACCTAATCTGGAGAAGGAACAATTAAACCTTGTTTTCAGACAAGAATACGACACTCCATTAGTTAGAGACATCTCTGAAGTCAAAGTGCATTTTAACCAATGTGACAGATGTAACGGACAAGGACACATTCCAAAGTACAATCATATTTCAAATGGTATTTGCTTTAAGTGCTATGGTCGTAACAGCGTAAAAAACCTCGTAGCATAATATTTTCAATTTATACAATTTAAAACAAAAACAAATGCAACTAACAGCAAAACTAATTGAAGTTCTGGCTATTCAAACCGGACAAGGTAAAAATGGTGAATGGCGTAAGCAAGATATTATCGTAGAAACAGACGGTCAATATCCAAAGAAGATTTGCATTTCGCTTTGGGGAGATAAAATCACGGACACAAACCTTAAAATTGGTCAACAATATAGATATGATCTTGACATTGAAAGTAGAGAATATTCAGGTCGTTGGTATACAGATATCAAAGCATGGCGCATAGAGTCATCAAATAACGAGAATCCGTATACTGAAGCGCCCTTGCCTCTATCATCACTTCCACCTCTAGATATGGAAGGTGAGGATGACAATTCTAACCTGCCCTTTTAAAGCAATGATAAATCTTAACAATTAACATAACAGAAAAAGTAAATCGGAATTGATCATTTAACTCAAAGCAATTAATATAAAAAACAAAGTAATTCTATCAACCATAGCAATCTAGTGGTCGTTCATTTGTTAGGCTATCATTGACTTGTTAATTGTCGAACTACTCATATGGAAACACCTCATATTCGAAACATTGATCATACTTACAAAAATGCTTTATGAAAAAGAAAAAAAACATCTTACCGAAATTTAGCGTAATGCATAAAATCCGTTTGGGAGCTGTTCGTCAAGGAATTTTTGATGGACACTTTCGAACAAAAACTGTAGAATCAAAAAAAGTGTTTAACCGGAATCGAATTAAACCTGAAACGACATAAAACTCCGTTAGATAGAATTATTTTTACATTTTAATTGCAATATTACAAACGAAAGAAATCTCACATGAAATTAAATAAATCAGAAATTGGTTTAATAATGACACTTTTAACGTTGTCCTTTATTGGCTTCATAATAAAGCTACCCGCTATTTTTAGAAGTCACGACAGAGAGTTACATTTTCTTTTTTATCTTCTTTTCGCCTTGTTTCTCACCTTGCTTTGCGCACAAAAAAAGGTATTGAACCACATTCTAATTTCATTTTTTCTATTTTTATTTGGGATAGGAATTGAGTGGATGCAAGAGATTTCTAACAAAATTCTGCATAAGAAAATCCATGGGCGCTTTGATCCTGAGGATGTGTTTTTTAATGCTTTAGGCTTAGTGTGTGCCTCTGGATTTTGGTTCACCTATTTGATAGTAAATAAAATTTTAAATTCTAATAACAATGAAAACCCGCATTAACCCTGAAACTGGAAAAGAAGAATACTGGAACCAACCTCCTGGACTACCTGGTATTTGGATGACCCGTGGCTTCTGCGATCGCTGCCAACCTTTCTACACGTGCTTGGGCCTAATTGATCTTAGCGATGCCGAATGGCAAAGCGTTGAGAATTTAATGGCTGAGACCAACGATATTTTAGGCGTAAAAAAGGTTCTTGAAAAGAAGGATTTAAAAACGTGTGGGAGTTGAGGGGGTGAAAGGACTTCGTTTTGAAAATAAAATGATCTCCCAACCATCAACGTAAAAAGTGAAGAACAAATTCAATTTTAGCAGGAATGCATTTTACAGGGTTCTTCACCTACCCACTTTACTTAAAAAATCACCAATTTCCAGTAATTGTCGGTGGACTTCTTTGACAGCCCATTCTTCTTTTATTCTTAGAAATTCTTGTTTATCTTTCAAAAGACGTTTTGATTCAGATTGTAACATTTCATAAAATTCATTTCTGATCTTTTGATAATTAGTTTTCAATTCAACATCCAAACTCAATTCAGAAATTATTGATAATACTATTTCATGCTCCTTTAATTGTTCTGAAGAAGGCAAGGGTGAAAGTCTTTTTTCCAATAAAATCATTCGTGTATCGAGAAGAACCGTTTTAAGTTCCCTTTCCTTCTCTCGAATCTCAGATGCTTTCTCATAATATTGACTTTGAATTGCTTCCTCCTTTTGTGTGAGCAATTTAGCTAATTGTAATTTAATTTCAAGTACATACTCCTGGATTTGGAGCAATTTTGATAGTTCGCTCATGAGTTTAGTATTTATAGTCAAAAAACATAAAGTCCACATCGCATAAATCGATACGAGTAATTTTACCATCTTGTACTTCTATAAAAAGAGTCACCTGATTTTGATCACCGTTATTATTCCGTTGAGTAATTAGAAGACATGGTTTCAACAAGTGACTTGTCCACTTTTGTGACATTTTCAATTCTGCCGATACTTTGGTCTTGTTCCTCGCATTGCGCAATGTTTGTAGTTTTCCATTGAAATAGTTCAAAAATGACTGCTTGCCTTTTAATGATTCTATCACCCATTGTGAGTTATATTCCACTTGTTCATCGAGCAATGAAATTAGTTTATTTGAATTCAAGGTGTTCCAGCATGTTGCATAAATCTCCAGAATTTCTATTTCGGTTTTGTGTTCTTCGTTTGTCATTTCTTTTCTTGTTTTAATTTTTTGATCTTTCTACATCCATTGGGTGAGCCACAGTTATCCATTTTGAATAGTCTATTCCGTAAAAATTAAAGTAATTTCCGGGAGCTTCTTTCTCGATTACATCTATTTTGGCTGTCCCGGCAGGTAATGCCGGAAAAATGAGCGAATAACTGAAAAATTCTCCTTTTCTTTTGAAGAAGTGCTTTGTGGGCGCAATTGGAATTCCAATGGCACGAAGAAGTCTGTATTTTGTGGTTGAACCAACAGGTGAGATATACGCATTTTTGTCCATATCAATCCAACCACCATTGTGATATTCATTAGATGATCGAAAAATAAAATCAATGCGCGTATATTCGTCAGAAATTTCAATGCTTTTCATGCGATGATTCAATGTGTGATCTAAGGCATTTGGATTATACAATTTAATCGTTGTTGGCAACGTTGTTTCGCGCACTACTTCCAGTTGTTTTTCAATTTTTGTTTCCATGTTTTAAAATTTTATGGTACAAAGAAAAATCGAGTTTCCGTATTCAATATACGGAATGAAAAATAAGTTGTACTTTTAGTAAAACTTTGAAAAATGCCGATAAACAAAAGCGCTTACAGACGATACAAAATCATCGATCAGCTTGTGCTGAATAAGATGAAACGGTTTCCAACCATGACCGAAATCATAGATGCTTGTTGGGACAAACTGGGAATTGATACCTCACCTGAAACCATTCAAAAAGACATGGCTAATATGCGGAAGTTACCGCCAGAAGGTTTTGATGCTCCTATCTATTACGACCACAAAGGAAGAGGCTATGCTTATTCGGACCCGGATTATGAATTAGGAGGAGTTTCGTTATCGGATACAGATATTGAAACAATTAGAGAATCGATTGAATTTATTCAAACCATTGGGGGTTCCCGAATCAGCGAGAAATTCAACCATGCTATGGAGAAAATATTGTCAACATCGATAGAAGAATTTTCAGCGGGAAATACCAAACAAGCCATTTTGCAGACTATGAATCCGCCAAAATCACGTGGTTTTGAGCATTTCGATTTGTTTTACAAGGCTTGTCGTGAAAAAACTCCCGTTTCATTGGTGCATTACTCATACAAAAAACGAAATTTCAGTGTACTTACGATTCATCCTTTTATGATTAAAGAATTTGAAAATAAATGGTACGTAATGGGCTTTTCTGAAAAACACAATCAGATTCGTACTTTTGGATTAGACCGGGTTTTTGATCCCTTTTTATTGAAAAAGAAATACATTCCAGTTGATAAATCAACTTGCGAAAAGGAAGCTCATGATTATTATGGCGTTTTCCCTATTCCTAACCAGAAAAAACAAGGTGTTAAAATACACGTAAGCGCATTAGTAACGAATTATTTTGAGGCCTATCCGATACACGAAAGCCAAGTAATCGAAAAAGAAGCAAATGGTTCATCGGTAATTAGTTTCAACTTGATACCTACCATAGAATTAACCCGTCTGTTTTTATCACACGGCTATCATGTTAAAGTAATAGAACCCAAATGGTTGATTGAATTTACCGAAAACTTAAAGTAACATGAAAAGTAAAACAAGTGAGCCGATATTATTCGAAATCGCAGAAAATAAAGATCTAGCGGACAATCCTAAAGTGCTACGCGTCATCTTAGACCCCAAATTCACACGGATCGACTTTGGCTACAATGCAACTGGACAGTACATTAAAGGAGGCTGGATACGCATGTCACCTAAGACGTATGTAGAAGTGCAAGGTTTAGCTGAGAAATTTCTTTTAACAGAAACAACAGGAATTACGATTGCTCCCAAAAAAGTGGTGTTTCAATCGGTCAAAGACTGGCAATTTTTCACCTTGTATTTTCAACCCATTCCGCAGAAAGATTGTGTAATAAATATCATTGAAGAAGAAAATCCAACGCCAGATGATTTCAACTATTATGGAATTGAGCTGAAGATGAATGAGGGAGTTGGGATATTACAAAATTTGTAGCAATCAGTAATTTACAATTTATTGATAAGCTTAAAAATACGTATTCACCGCAAATTCAAATTGATCAATAAAGATTTGCTTAAATGGACCTATGTCCCATTTTAAGCTCAAACAACCCCAAAAATGAGTTCTATTTCACTTTATTTTGAGCCGTATCCATCTTCTCCTCTTCTGCCTTACCGGCAGACAAGTGAGGGGAGATTAAGAGGGGTGACTCAAACACATATCAAACTCGGTTAGAGCGGGGTGACTCAAAAAAACTAACATCATCAAGAAAAAAGTGGAAAAACCCCGACCCCGTACAAAGAATACGGACTGCCTTCTTTTCTTTGTCTCAAATTAAGTGATAAAGTTTTACCGGATATTTAAAACTGTTAAATGAAGCTGCTCATTTTTCAAAAACGGTGTAAACCTGTCACTAATGGAAATACCCATCCACATGGAGAAGCGAACCCTGACTTGCACGATCTGAAGTTTTATCACTTACGGCGGTCAGGGTATGTTAACTAACACGAAAAACAAAAAAACATGAGCAATCTTTTAGACAACGATTATTTTAGAGACTTCTTGCAACAAGCAGATGAAGCGTTGATGGTATGCACTTCCATTCATTATTTGCCGTATCGCGCCATAGAACAATCCTTGATAAACAACGAGGAATATTTCCATCTCTTTATTTGCGACAACTACCCGGAGTTTAACCTCAGCGATACGGAAGAAAACAGCGAAAACAAAGCATTCATACGTCAAGAAATTACCGGTTTTCTCTGCAAACAAACACGCCAAGAAAAAGTAGAAATCTACCTAGGTTTCATGACCTCGTATGGTGTTATTGAAGACTTGATGTATTTAGGTCTGGAAGAACGGGAAGAACTGGTCAGAGATCTGGGATTGAATGAAGGATAAAACCATAAAAATGAAAGATAAATCATCAAAAAAAACTGTTAGTTCTAAGGACAAAAAAGCGAATAAAAGGGACTTATCCTATAGACGCATTCTAACCTACGAAGAAGCATTGGAACAGCAAAAACGCAACAACCCGGATGCTTTTCGAGACTGAACGACTGGCTAAGGAACGCTAAAAACAAGGGCGCAAGAGACAATAACTGCATCTATGCATACCTTGACGAACCGCTTGTTATACGCTTGGAGATCACGATCAGTGATCGTTCTTATGTTTTCTGAAGCTGTGATGAGAAGGACGAAGACCGCTTTTTCTTTTCTTT
>VGMK01000020.1 GCA_016866375.1 Bacteroidota bacterium | reverse complement strand
GAGCATCGGGAAGTGGTAACATTGGAGCATTTACACCGAATACTGCTGGTACCTCAACAATTTCAGTTACACCAACATTGGCAACTTGCACTGGGGCTACAATAACATTTACAATTAATGCCAATCCAATACCAATTGTTAGCCTTGATTTATCGACCTTATCACCTCCATGTGTCTATGACCCCGCTTTCATTTTACAGGTTGGTTCTCCCTCAGGTGGCATTTATTCCGGCCCTGGTATCAGTGGTGCAAACTTTAACCCGGCTTCTGCTGGTGTAGGCACACACACTATAACATATTCAGTAACACAGAGCGGATGTACGGGTTCTGCGACATCATCAATTGTGGTTGATGCATGCCTCGGAATAAGCGATGACCAATTGAATCCAGTGATTGTTTATCCAAACCCGACGACGGGGATAATTACGATAGATCAAATTGATATGGTAAAAACAAATAGAATAGTGCTTGTTGATTATTTTGGAAGAGAATTGAAAACAATCATTCCAGGTGCGAAAAATATACAGCTTGATCTCACTCCTTTCTCCAGTGGGCTCTACATATTGCGCTTCGAAGGGCATGGTATATTTACAATACGTATAGAACTGAATCAGTTCTAGTAATTTAACGTAATGCGATGTTTTGTTTTTTTTAAAGGGTATAAAACCAGTATTTCCATCTAACAGAGGTACAACCAACAGCAACAAAAACTAGTTTCACGCAAGCACTATTAACCAGAAAGGTAATATCTTTGCTGATAGTTCTGGAAAATTTCCAAACTTCACTTTGATGGTATTAAATTTGTATTTCTTCAACCCATGAAAAAAATCTCATTTTTACTCTATTTATTAATGGGCTTCATAAATACGTCATGTATTGAGATCATTGATGATTTAATGATTAACGATAACGGCTCAGGCATAATTAAATATACAATCAATCTAAGTTCTTGTAAAGTAAAAGTAAATTCAATACTCGCTCTTGATAGTTTACATGGAAAAAAAGTACCGAAAATCCCCGAAATAAAACAGAAAATAACTGCTTTTAAAATGCATTTGTCAGCTCAAAAAGGGATATCTAATGTTTTAATTGATGAGAATTATACTGATTTCATCTTTAAATTTTCTTGTAATTTTTCATCCGTACAAGAGCTCCAAACCGCTCTTCAGTTGAGTCTTGCGAAAATCACTGAGGATAAAAGTATAGCGGAATCAGAGGCCAAGTGGATAGAATGGGATGGTTCAGTCTTGACGCGTTCCATACCTTCCATCACTAGCGAAAAAGTCAAACAGATTGATAAAAAAGATGAAGAACTCTTAAAACAAGGCAGTTATACATCGATAACAAGATTTGAGAGACGAATCGAAAAATTTGACAATGAAAAATCTAAGTTGTCGAAAAGCTTAACCGCATTGATGCTAAAGGTTGACACTTACAGTTTGAAAGAAAATGAAAAACTACTTGAGAACCGAATATTCTTAGCTAAAATTAAGAACTAAGGGGATTATGATTAACTTCGTTTAATATAAAATATTTAATGAGAATATTCTTTAGTTTCGCTCTATTTTTTCTTGTTTGTAAGGGGTTTTGTCAGCAACCTGAAAAACTTATCCCAAAGGAAGCTGTTTCGGTATTTTCTCTAAATAATGCCAGTCTTTTTCAAAAAATCTCTATTGATGATCTCATAAACTATGATTTCATGGAAGAAATTCATCAAGAATTGTTCGATGGGTCAACAAGCGGTAAAACACTAAAAGATGCCGGTATAGATTTGGAACAAAAATTAACTGTTTTCTACGGAAAAGATAAGCAATATGAAGTTTCAGGTTTTAGTTTTGGAATGAAAGATTCGTCACAATTATTTACGGTATTTGATGATTTTCAGCCAGTTTGCACAATCGGAGAAGCAAAAGTTTATGGCTCATTTTTCAATAATCTTGTGATTTCTAATAAGGATGCCTTGCTTATACGCGTTGAGCCATTGATAACATATGTTGACAGGATAACTGATTCAATATGGTTCGCTCAAGGAAACGAGAATCCCTTCGTAAATTATTTTGGTCCAGATGGAGATATTTTTAACGAGCAAGAATTTGACGAGAATGAGGAATCGCAGTCAAACCATTTCCCAAATGCTTTTGATGATCCGAATATGAAAAACTATTACGAATTTCGGGACAGCATAGAATCTAACCTTCATCAAGAGTTACTGGATCGATTATTAAATGATTTATTTATAGAGGGTATTTCATTGCCAACAGTTAATAAGTATTTTCAAGAGCAAATTCAACATACCTCTGATGGTATTTTCTTCATGGATAATTCCCGAAATATAAATAAAGCTAATGGACTGTGGTATTTCCAAACGATTTTACCGACACTTTATGAAGACATACGTGAGATTTACGATGGCAACATAATTCTTGGGGACTTATCTTTATTGGAAAAATCGATTGAATTTGATTTCAAAGTGCTTTACGGTGAAAAACTAGGATCCATTTATAAAGAAATGACAGCCAGTAAATTCGATAAAAATGTATTGCGCTATATACCAAATACGAGTACTGGATATTTTACCTATAATATCAACTTGAGAAAAGCCTACGAAAAGTCATACGAGGTAATCATGCCAATTCTCGAAGACGAAAAAAATGCTCAAATTGCGATGAATGTCTTGACTATTGAATTGCTCAATGAGCTCGTGAATAAAGACGCACTTTTCGACACGTACAAAGGAAGTATGTTTGGATCATTTCACGGCATTAAAAAAGTAAAAACAAAAAAAATTGAGTTCTCTTACGATGAGGAAACTTTTGATTACTCCGAGCGCATCGCCGAGGCAATTGAAGATATGCCAATTTTTACAATTGGATTTACTACTAAACGTTCAGATATACCGGAAAAAGTACTAAAACACTTAAGTCGCCTTACTTCTCAACTAAAAAAAGAAAATGATTATTGGTGTTTTGAAAATGCAATACTTGACGCTGCTCCTCTCTACATGGTAAATAAAAACGGATTGTTTATTTTTTCAAACGATGTTGATTTTGCAAAAAAATACTCTGAAGGTTATGGGGCTGAGGCCTTGTCTGCAAAAAAGATAAAGGCCATAAAAAAAAGTGGTTTTATGTATGCCAATTTTGATGTAAATGAAACTATTAATCGCTTACCTTCGGATTTCTTTACGGTTCGTCAGGAAGAATTCTTAGATGCTTTCAAAGGAAAAACCGGTGCTATGGAGTTAATTTCAAATGAAACGAATAATCAACATACCAAATTAAAATTGAAGTATACTTTTGAGTCAACGGATAAATCAGGAAAACATCTCTTAGATTTAATAAATATCTTGTATGTTGTTTCCAAGTGATAAATGATCAGAAAAGTTGGAGTAATAATTATATTGGCTACAGGGTTGGGTCTATTGCTTTATTTGAAGCCATGGAGAGAGGAAAGTATTCAAGATCCCAGATTAATTGACAGGCTTCCATCTGCAGATTTTATTGGTGTCATGAATTCACTTGAGCTCGCAAAAGAAATTTCAGATCTTATCAATTCAAATAAATTAAAATACAGACAATTTTTAAACTATGATTTTTTATTAAGTCAATCAAGGTCGTTAGGTATCAATCTTCAGAATCCAGTTTATTTATTTGGTTACGAAAATGGAAGTTGGGGTTGCATAATTGAACTTAATGATGAGAGTAAAATTGCAAGTCGTCTCGCTCAAAACACTTCGCTAACTAAATTGAAATCGGGAGGTTTAAACTATTTGTATTATAAAGAAGATAAAATTTATATTTTCCATGAAAAGCAATACTTACTTTTATACCAAGGGGATAATTTCGTTAATATTCTATCTAGAGTTCATAAATCAAATTACGGAGAAGTTTCATCTGAATGGTCCAATTTTTTAGGAAAGGATAATTTTAAAAATAAATCTTTAATCATTTCCTCTAATTGGAAAAAATTAAAACAATTTGGAATTGAAAAGGCCTCATTTTCGTTAGAAAGTGATTCAACTCATATTAAGTTAAAGTCCTATTTCAAGAAAATTTCACCATTCTATTTAGCATCAAAAACTGGCCCATCAATCTTGAAAGGAGTATCACCAAAAGGTAACTATGTGAATATTCATTTAAATATTGACGAATTTAAAAATCACAAGAAAGACATTTTTTATGTAGAAATAAAAAACCAATTTCGAAAATATGGCTTCCCATTCGATGACTTCATTGAAAGTTGGCAGGGTGATTTAAGCTTTTTTGAGGGCGGGACTACTTCAACAACCGAATTTTATAAAGAAACTGAATTAGACGATGAATTTAATCCAATTATGGTGGAGAAAGAAAGAATTGTTTTTGTTCCTATGTATTCATCCCTACTCACGATAAACGACAAATTTCACCCCCTTTACAAAAAATTGTGTGCACGAGGATTCATTACCGAGGACTCACAAAATATGAGATTTTTGACATCTCCGCCTTTGAAAAAGGTCATGAAAAAAGATCGTATTATGTTGTTTTCTGGTAAAAAACCAAACATTGATAAGGAGGACAAAAATGAAATACAGTGGTGGTACAATGGTACCTGTTATAAGTTAGAACTTGAGAAAATTTCGAACGACGAATTGTTTGCCAATCTTCGTTTTTCAATTCAAACCATTGCTAAACAGAATACATTGGTGTCACGCTGATTCTTGAAATTGTCTTGTGAATGTGGGAAATACTACATTTATATTTCAGAGACAACTTTTTAAGACTGTAACCCTTTTCTTTTCTTAAAAACTCAATTCTTTTCTTTTGCGCAAAAGACAAAGGATCAGGTCTCCCCTGCGAGTTGTTTCCGCCTTTGGGACCATATTTTAGTCTGCGCTTCAACCACAAGTCGGCATTACTTCGCTTGCCATTCTCGAACCCAGATTTAATCGACTCGCTGAAGCTAGACCACTTCAAGTTAACAATGGTATTATTTTCCACATTTCCATCAATGTGAACAACGACGCTCTTAGAACTTCTATTTAAATTTTCAAGGAAGGCAAGGGCCAATATTTTATGAGGGTAAACCGTCCGTCTTTTTCCGTAGTTGTCAATCAGATCCACCATCAAAAAGCCATTTTTAGGATGCTTCCGCAACATTTTCAACTTTCCTTCATATTGCATAACACGACCGTTCTTAAATGTCTTTGTTCTATCTAAGGAACGAATTCTGCCAATATCGGAGACCTCATAATTCGAAAAACCAACAATAACCCGCCAAATTTCCATGCTTCAAAAACAAGCTGAAAACAAAATTGTTCACTGCAGATTTAAGGTATCGAGTAGTAAAATTGATTTGAATGTGACGAAATAAATTGCAGGGTATCAAGAATTTCATTTATATCGCTCGAGCAGACTAACTTAGATCGATAATCTTTAAAGTGAGAAATCCCTTTAAAGTAATTGGAATAGTGTCTCCTCATTTCGTTGATACCCACAACCTCACCTTTCCAACGTATACTCATCATTAAGTGCTCTTTCGCAACTTCTACTCTTTTGCTAAGTGTTGGTTTCGGTAAATATTCACCGGTTCTCATAAAATGTTTTACCTCTTGAAAAAACCAAGGGTAGCCTATCGTCGCCCTACCAATCATGATTCCATCAACTCCATACCTATTTTTATACTCCAATGCCTTTTCAGGTGAATCAATATCACCATTTCCAAAGACAGGAATTTTCATTCTTGTGTTATTTTTAACTGCACCGATGAGTGTCCAATCTGCCTCACCTTTGTACATCTGTTGTCTGGTTCTTCCATGTATGGAGATTGCTTCAATTCCAATATCTTGCAAACGTTCTGCGGTATCAACAACAAATTTTGTATTTTCATCCCATCCTAATCGTGTTTTCACAGTAACTGGAAGACCGGTTGATTTGACGATTTCCTCAGTCATTTTAATCATCTTTGGAATATCTTGCAGAATTCCTGCCCCCGCTCCTTTGCAAGCAACTTTTTTAACAGGACAGCCATAGTTGATATCCAAAATATCTGGATTTGTCTTTTCAATAATAGCTGCGGCTTGTTTCATGCTCTGGATATCAGCTCCAAAAATTTGAATACCAATGGGGCGTTCATATTCATAAATATCTAATTTCTGGATACTTTTTGCCGCATCACGAATTAGACCCTCAGAGGAAATAAATTCTGTATACATTAAATCCGCACCATATTTCTTACATAGGGCGCGAAAAGGGGGATCGCTGACATCTTCCATTGGAGCTAATAACAAAGGAAAATCTCCTAATTCGATATTTCTAATTTTGACCATTACGAAAAAAATCAGCTTGAGTTACCGAATTTAAATACTCTTTCAATTTTTGCTCATTTTCAGATTTTAGAACCATAAATACATTGTTTGATTCTATGATAATATAATCTTTCAACCCATCTAGTAGTACCAATTTGTTAGGAGATATATTGACTAGGCAATTTTCACTTTCGAACAGGAAAACATTTTTACCCACAACGGCATTACCAAATCTATCCTTCGATAAATGTTCATTGAGACTCCCCCAAGTTCCTAAATCACTCCAATCAAAGTCGGATAGAACTACAGAAACATTTTTAGCATGTTCCAAAACTGCATAGTCGATTGAAATATCACTACACAAACGAAAAGCATTTCCAATAAATTCTTTTTCTTCAATTGAATTATAAGCAGATAGATCATCTAAAAAAAGTGCTGCCAATGCTGGTTGAAACTCTCTAAGAGCGCTTAAAATTGTTTCGGCTTGCCAGACAAAAATCCCAGCATTCCAAAAATAATTTCCAGCATCTAAAAAGGATTTAGCCATTTCAAGTGAAGGTTTCTCACAAAATTGCCTCACTTCTGTTGCCTTTCCGAAATGTCCGATATGTTGTTGATCAAATTTAATATAACCATAACCGGTATCAGGACGTGAAGGAGAAATACCAAGCGTCACTAGTAATTTTTCAGTCTTTGCTACCTGGATGGCCTTTTCTAATAATTCTGCGAAACGATGCTCGTTTAGAATGAGATGATCTGAAGGTAAAACTACAAGCGTTGCGTTTGGATTTTTAGTGTAAATTTTTGCAGAGGCATAAGCCAGAGAAGGCGCAGTGTTTTTTCTTTCCGGTTCACATAAAATATTTTCCACGGGCAAATCAGGTAATTGATCACTAACCTGTTGTGCGTATCTCATATTTGTTAAGATAAAAATTTGCTCTCTCAGGATCGTACGTGATAAGCGCTCAAATGTCAATTGTAACAGTGATTTTCCAACTCCCAGAATGTCTAAAAATTGTTTCGGATGCTCAGGAGTGGAAATAGGCCAAAATCGACTACCGATACCACCTGCCATTATTAATCCGTAATTATTAGTCATATTTAAGTTATTTTAATTTTTGCAAATCTGTGAATTAGATAAGGTCTGTTTGTTATGATTTCGTAGCAAAGATAGCGACTTCTTCTGAGCTTTCCTTTGGTAAAACATTTCCCGTTTATCGAAAAAGTCAATCCCTCAGTTATGTCTTCAAGATGAATGGTAGCATCCTTTGACTCTTTATCATATTTCTGTAAAACCCTCGACAATTGAATATCTGAGCATGAAGCTGCTTTTATTTTAGTTACTGATTTTAGAAGTGCATCTTCAAGATCCTTTGGGAGATTTTTAGAATATATTATGGGGAGCAACAAATTTCGGTACTCGTTTTTCCACTCTAATCCATGCGGAGAAATTCCAGAACCAAATTTTTTAAATGTATTTAAATGTGCCAATTCGTGCAAAGCTGTAATCAAAAATGCATATTTGTTTAAGTCTCCATTTACTGTAATGATTGGTAGTTGATACATCGGGCCTATCCGGAAATCTCCCAATTTTGTCTTTCTTCCGTTGACAATTTTAAATTTTACTTGTGCAGCAACAATCAATTGAGCCAAATGATATTGGAAACCATCAGGCACGAACCTGTGTAGAGTCAATGCGAATTTCTCTAATTTATTCATCTCCTTCAAAATTAATCAACTCCGTAACTTTAGCTATATCCTACAAAAAATATTATGTAAATTAGCAAAACAAATAAGAATGAAGAGTTTTGGAAAATACATACTGATGTTGACAATTGTACTCACTCGTCCCAAAAAGTGGTCACTTTTCCTCAAACGCTTAGCAGATGAAATATCAATCATTGGTATCAATTCAATTCCTATCGTTGTATTAATGTCTGCCTTCATGGGTGGAGTTATTGCCCTTCAGACCGCATCGAACATGTCAAATCCATTATTACCGAAATATACCATTGGATACATCACCCAATCCAGTACAATTTTGGAGTTTTCTCCGACGATCATTTCTCTGATTTTAGCTGGAAAAGTTGGTTCAAATATAGCTTCTGAAATAGGTACCATGCGCGTTACAGAGCAAATAGACGCCTTAGAGATTATGGGAGTAAATTCTTTGAATTTTTTGGTGCTACCAAAAATAGCTGCAGCAGTTATTTTTTTTCCAATCCTTATAATAATTTCAATGTTCTTGAGTATGACAGGAGGGTGGATGGCGTTGATTCTTTCAGATTTAAGCACGACTGACACTTATGTTTTGGGGATTCGCTATTCCTTTATGCCCTATCATATAGTATACGCGCTAACGAAGACGGTCATTTTCGGTTTTATAATTGTTTCTGTTTCTTCATTTTATGGATATTACGTCAAGGGAGGGTCACTAGAAGTTGGAAAATCTTCTACCCAAGCGGTTGTAATTTCCAGTATCTTCATTCTAATCGCGAATTTCCTACTCACTCAACTTATGTTGTTGTAATGCTCGAAATAAAACAGATTAATAAATCATTTGCAAGTCAACAGGTCTTATTCGACATAAGTGCCCGATTTGAAAAAGGACAGGTAAACCTAATAATAGGCCAATCAGGCCAGGGGAAATCGGTATTAGCAAAATGTTTGGTAGGTTTACATGAGGTTGACAGTGGAGAGATCTTATACAACGGAGAGGATTTTACTAAAATGAACAGGAACCAACGGAGTGAAATAAGACGTGACATTGGTATGCTTTTTCAAGGGGCCGCATTATTTGATTCGTTGACTGTTGAAGAAAATATTATTTTTCCTCTCTCCATGTTTACAAATATGACAAAAGCGGAAATGTTAAAACGCGCTGATTTTTGTCTCGAACACGTTAATCTCGTAGGCAGGAATAAATTGTTTCCCTCCGAGTGCTCCGGTGGTATGCAAAAGCGCATTGGTATAGCCCGTGCCATTGCTATGAATCCTAAATTTTTATTTTGTGATGAACCCAACTCCGGATTAGACCCCGAATCGGCAATTTTGATTGATACCCTGATCAAACAACTAACCTATGAACTTGATATGACGACTATAGTTATCACGCATGATATGAATAGTGTTATGGAAATTGGCGATAACATAATGTTTATTTACAAGGGCCAAAAATGGTGGGAAGGATCACGACAAAGCATCGTAACCACGGATAATGAGGAGATTTCAAACTTTGTTTACGCCTCGAATTTCATGAAAGAAATTCGAACATCCATAGAGGAAAAAAGAAGATAAGTTTAAACATATTTTTCTTAATTAGATTTTGTTGCTATCTTTGTTGCCCTTTTATCTGTGGGGTGAACTCCTCTCAAATAAGGGAAAAAAGCCGATCGAGGCTTTAAAAGTTGAAATAGTTGCGGATGTGGTGAAATTGGTAGACACGCCAGACTTAGGATCTGGTGCCGAGAGGTGTGCGGGTTCGAGTCCCTCCATCCGCACTTAGAAGGTCTCGCAGAAACGAGACCTTTTCAATTTAAAATTAAAAGAAAGTAAAACATATGAATGTTATTCGAGAGGAGATTGATGCGTTAAATGCTGTCTTGACGGTGAAAATTAGTTCAGCGGATTACCAATTAAAGGTCAAAAATGCGCTTGAAAAATACAGAAAAAATGCAAAAATTCCAGGTTTTAGACCAGGACATGTACCGTTTGGATTAATTCAAAAACAATACGGTAAAGCAGTTCTTGCAGAAGAACTCAATAAATTAACAAATGATAGCCTTTATCACTTTATTTCAGAAAATAAATTAAATATCCTCGGGAATCCAATACCCAAGGCTGATGCTGAGATTATTGGTAGTTTTGATCTACCTGGGGACTTCGAATTTTCTTTTGAGATTGGATATTCTCCTGTTTTTGAACTTCCGATTTCAGCAAAATCGTCTTTCAACTACAATAAAGTAAAGATTGATAAATCTTTAATTAATAAACAAGTAGAGGATTTGAGAAGGAGGTATGGGAAACTTGTTTCCTCAGAGCTGGTTGGTGAAAAGGATATGCTCATTGGAAAATTTGAGGAATTAAATTCTGACGGAAATTTAAGAGAAGGTGGTATCAGTCATTCATCAACCATTACCATGGAATTTCTGGACAACAAAAAAACGGCCAGATACTTTTTAGGAAAAATAGTTGGAGATCAAATTAACATAGATCCGAAGCTAGTATCCAAAGGAGAAAAAGATCTTGCCAGCATGCTTGGTATTGGGGAAGAACAAACCAAAGGAATCTCCAAATTTTTTAGATTTACCATTCAAGAAATCAAACGCATGGAAATGGCAGATTTAAATGAAGAATTGTACAATAAATTATTTACACCCGGTGAGGTAAACTCAGAGGAGGCGTTGCGAAATAGGATTTCTGCCGATCTTGAAAAAATGTTTTCGGGAGATTCAGATCGATTATTAACCAGAGAGGTCTACAATTACCTGTTAGAAAAAACAAAAATTCAATTTCCCGAGGCCTTTCTAAAAAAGTGGATTAAATTATCCAATGAAAAACCGCTAACCGAAGACGAAATTGAACGTGATTTTAGTAATTATCTACAATCTCTGAAATGGCAATTGATTCAAACCAAAATATTTAAAGACAATAACATACAGCTTTCCAAGGAAGAAGTAGTCGCCTATACCAAAGAATTGCTTGCAGGAAATTATGCACAGTACGGTATTCCTGCTCCTGAAGACGCTGAATTAAATGAGACAGCCCTTCGACTCTTAAAAAATAAAGAACAGTCGAACAGTATTTATGATAAATTAGCTGAACAAAAGCTTACTCAATATTTTAAATCAACGGTATCCTTAAAGTCAAAAGAGCTTGCCTACGAGGATTTTCTGGAACTGGCGAAGGGTTAGGTTATTCTAAAATAGGTATATCGCCTATTTCAAAATTCTTAACCTCGTTACTGAGATCGAGTGAAAATGAAATTTTCAATACGCGTTCGAGGATAAAGCTCTATATTTGTGAAGGATTGAAAGACAGGTAATTGATAAAAATGTGAAATCACTACCCCAGTGATTGCTAATTATTAAAAACATTTTCAATGTTATATTGTAGTATAAAAATAAAAATTAAAGCATAAATTATGTCATCATTAGTAGGTAAAAAAGCGCCGTCATTCAATGCGGCAGCGGTCGTAAATGGAGGTGAAATTGTTAAGGATTTTTCACTTGATCAATTTTTGGGAAAAAACCATGTGATATTCTTCTTTTACCCAAAAGATTTCACGTTCGTATGTCCCTCAGAATTACATGCCTTTCAAAATGCATTGAGTGAGTTTGAATCGCGTGGAGTTAAAGTTGTTGCGTGTTCAACCGATACGGAGGAATCACATTGGGGTTGGCTACAGGTTCCCAAAAATAAAGGAGGCATTCAAGGAGTTACTTATCCCATCGTTGCGGATACCTCAAAAACTATTTCAGAGGCATTTGGGGTTTTGGCAGGTGAATATGAATACGACATGGACGGTAATCTGACAGCTTCAGGACCAATGATTGCATTCAGAGGACTTTATTTAATAAACAAAGATGGAATCGTTATGCACCAGCTAGTGAACTTCTTTCCTTTAGGTAGAAATGTTGACGAAGCAATTCGTATGGTTGATGCACTCCAATATTTTGAAGAGAACGGAGAGGTTTGTCCCGCAAATTGGCAAAAAGGGGATGCAGCGATGAAACCGTCCTTTGATGGGGTTGCAGATTATTTGTCAAAGCACTAGGGATATTTAATACCATTACATAAGGGTTGCAAACGCAACCCTTTTTTTCGTTTTGTAAAAGTAGTTATCCTCTGTCATTTAAAAAGTTTACCTTTGCCCCATGTCAGATTTTTTATCAAAATTAGAAGCTATACATTTTCGATTTGTGGAGGTAGGAAAAATGATAACAGATCCTGACATTATTTCTAATATGGATCGTTTTGTTAAATTGAACAAAGAATACAGAGAATTAGAAGAACTTGATACCATTTATAAATCCTACAAAAATTTACTAGGTAATCTGCAATCAGCAAAGGATTTACTCGAAATTGAAATAGATCCAGAAATGCGTGAAATGGCCAAATCAGAAATTGATGAATTAGAATATCAAAGGCCTATCATGGAAGATGAAATCAAAATGATGCTGATTCCGAAAGATCCGGAAGATGATAAAAATGCAATTTTGGAATTACGTGCCGGAACAGGGGGTGATGAAGCCTGTATTTTTGTCGAGGATATATTCCGAATGTATACGATGTACTTCAAAGAGATGGGTTGGCAATACGATGTCTTGAATTCATCCGAGGGTACAGTGAAAGGGTTCAAAGAAATATCTATGGAAATTTCGGGATCTGGCATTTATGGCATGTTAAAATTTGAATCCGGAGTACACAGGGTGCAGCGTGTTCCTGAAACTGAGTCGCAAGGAAGAGTTCATACATCGGCTATTACGGTGGCAGTGCTCCCTGAAGCGGAGGAAATAGATTTTGAACTAGATATGAACGATGTTCGCAAAGATACCTTTCGCGCAAGTGGTGCAGGTGGACAGCACATCAATAAAACAGAATCAGCAATCCGTTTAACTCACATTCCGTCGGGATTAGTCGTGGAATGCCAAGATGGAAGATCTCAGCACAAGAATTTGGAGAAGGCAATTTCTGTATTGCGGTCACGGCTTTATCAACAAGAATTAGATCGTATTCACAACGCACGGGCAGCTCAAAGAAAAACCTTAGTTTCAACAGGAGATCGTTCTGCAAAAATCAGGACCTACAATTATCCACAAGGACGTATTACCGACCACAGAATCAATAAAACCATATATAATCTCGGATCATTCATGAACGGTGATGTTCAAGAAATGATTGATGCATTAAAAATGGCTGAAAATGCGGAAAAATTAAAAGGTCAATTGTAATGTCAAAGGAAGAATTAGTCACAAAAATACGTCAAAAACAATCATTTTTGTGCATTGGTCTAGATCCTGATGTGTCGAAAATACCAGAGCATTTACGCGGTGCAGCAGACCCAATTTTTGAGTTCAATAAAGCAATAATAGATGCTACTCATCCATATTGCATCGCTTATAAACCGAATACTGCCTTTTATGAATGTTTAGGGGCAGATGGCTGGAAATCTTTAGAGAAAACAATTAATTATATTCCAAAAGATTGCTTAATAATAGCAGACGCCAAACGAGGAGATATTGGAAATACCTCAATGCACTATGCGAAAACATTTTTTGAAACTTTGAGTTGCGATGCCGTGACAGTCGCTCCCTACATGGGTTCCGATTCGGTAAAACCTTTCTTGAATTTCCCAGGCAAGTGGGTCATTCTTTTAGCCCTCACATCAAATGAAGGCTCACGAGATTTTCAACAACTAAAGGGTGAGCATCGAAGATTATTCGAGGAGGTAATTGTAAAATCACAAGAATGGGGGACAACTGACAACCTAATGTATGTGATCGGAGCAACTAGATCAGAAGATATTGCATTCGCAAGAAAATTAGCTCCTGAACATTTCTTTCTCGTCCCTGGCGTTGGTGCACAGGGCGGTTCGCTGGATGAAGTGATTAGATTTGGGAGCAATGCGCATTGTGGTCTAATTGTGAATTCAGCACGGGCAATAATTTATGCCAGCCAGGGTCATGATTTTGCAGAAGCCGCAAAAAAAGAAGCGCTGCATATACAAGGACAAATGGCTCTGTATATACAGCGACATAATTGGTAACAATTTCTTTTATTTAGAGGCTAAATCGGCGTTTTCAAGGGTTGTGCTACTGTAAGCAGGACAAGATACCTTTCGGCTTCCACCGCATGAAACTAAAATAGATGTCACAAGAGATAACAAGAGTACTAAGGAGATTTTTGTTTTCATAATATTTGTTTTTGCTGTTCGTTTGATTAAAACGCAATTTTTTGCAACAGGTTACGATATTCTTGCTAAAAAATAAATTTATTCAGTGTAAATTCGTTTCTAACTAACATGTTCAGTTCTCGGTTTATCTTTGTATTATTTCTTTTCATTCAACTGATCAATTTTACTTTCGGCCAAAAAAATTCACTCAAAATTTTTATACAAGATTCAAGTAATAACTCTCAGTACACGATTAGAACGGAGGCTATCAAAAAACAATCCGCCCTGAATGCCTTTAGGAATAAAATGATTGCCAAAGGTTATCTTTTAACTTCGTTGTCTCAAATAGATTCAACAAGTTACCGCCTTGACCTCGGAAAACGTTTCTCTACTTTGGAAATTAAATCCCTTGATGGAAAGATTGCTTACAAACAACCAAAAGATTATCGACAATTTCTTAGCCAACGAATGAATGTACAAACCAATCGTGGATATCCCTTTTATGCCATCTATTTGGATTCGATCATCATTGGCGAGAACAGCATTAGTGCTCAGGTTAGAGAAACTCTTGGGCCTTTTGTTTCCTGGACTCAGTTACATGCACAGGCGGACTCCTCAATCAATGAACGCATGTTGGAAAATTTAACCGGCATTAAAGCAGGTGATTGCTATCAAGAATCAAAAATTATAAATCTCTCAAAGAGACTCAATCAATATAATTACCTCGAAGTTATAAAACCGACCGAAATTTTATTTACAAAAGAAGGTGCTGAGTTATTCTCCTACATCCGCTACAAAAAAATGAGTTCATTTCAAGGTGCAGTGGGTGTACAACCCAACCCCCTCACTCAGCGAGTTGGTCTCACAGGCGAATTACAACTTAAGTTACTGAATGTATTAAAACGGGCAGAGTTATTGGATATCCATTGGCGAAGTATTCAAATAGGAACCAGCAACTTAAGTGCCCGATGTGCGCTGCCTTTTTTATTCCAAAGTCCTTTTGGAATCGATGGTAAATTACAACTTTACAAGCGCGACTCTAGTTTTTTTGAATTCAAAGGCAATTTAGCCATACAATACACGTTACAAAATGGAACTTTACTCAAGGGTGTTTATCAACTTCTAAATTCGAACACCTTGGGAAACTCAATAAATCCTCTTTTTCCGAGTAATGCCCAAATTAAAACACACTTTTTTGGTGCGGAATTAATGGTCAAACGCATTGATATGCCCCTGAATCCCACAAAAGGATTTACGTGTAACATCAATTTTGCCGTTGGTAATAGATTTTCTGTATCACCAACAAATAAATTCAATTCAACAGTTTACAAATTAGGTGGTGATTTTGAAGTTTATCAGCATATATACAAACGAAATGTCCTAAAAATGGGTCTTCAAATGGAGCGATATTTTGCAGACAGTATGTACAGTAATGAAAGAGCACGGACAGGTGGACTCAACTCTATTCGCGGATTTAATGAGGAAGAAATATTTGCAAGCACCAAGCTAATTGGGACAATGGAATATCGCTTTTTGGTAGACCAATTATCGTATGCGTTTTTATTCATCGACCAAGGAATTATGCAAGACAAAACAAAAAGTGACGAATACATTTTACCAATGGGATTGGGAATTGGATTTGCATACGGAACGAAACTGGGCACATTTGCCCTGGTCGGAGCCTTAGGAAAATTCAATCAGGCAACTTTTGATTTCCGAGAGTCGAAAATCCATTTTGGCTATACCGCCTATTTTTAAGTTTGTATCTTTGTTTCAGATGGCTTGCAGTGTGCTATACTTATCTTACGATGGAATGACAGATGCTTTGGGGCAATCACAAGTTTTACCTTATCTCAAGAAGCTTAGTCATAAAGGATATAAGTTTCATCTGATTTCTTTCGAAAAAAAAGAAAAATTTCTCAGTTACGGTGCTACCATTCGAGCAATCTGCGAACAATCTGAAATACATTGGCACCCCTTAAGCTATACAAAGTCACCTCCTTTATTATCGACTTTATACGACATTCATCGAATGAAACGTTTGGCCTATCACTTACAGCATGAAAACAATTTTCAAATAGTTCACTGTAGAAGTTACCTCTCGGCACTCATAGGACTCAAAATGAAAAGTCAGTTCAAAATAAAATTTCTGTTTGATATGCGCGGTTTTTGGGCAGATGAACGCATAGAAGGACTTATTTGGAATATCCAAAACCCAATTTTCAAACTCGTTTATCGTTATTTCAAAAGAAAGGAACAAAAATTCTTTTTGGAAGCTGACCATGTGATTTCACTAACCTATGCTGGTAAAGAGGAGATTATTTCTTGGAAGGGTCTTGAACATTTGAAAGATAAAATTGAAGTAATTCCATGTTGCGCAGACTTAACGCTTTTTGATCCAACACAAGTGGATACTAAAAAAAGCGCTGGATACGCTGCAGAATTGGCGATATCACCAACAAATTTTGTTCTAGGTTATATCGGTTCGATTGGAACCTGGTATATGTTAGATGAAATGCTACTCTATTTTCGTCATCTTTTAAAACAAAAACCTAATTCAATTTTTCTTTTCGTTACCGGAGAAGCCCCGACCAAGATTTTATCAAAAGCCAAAGAATTAGGCGTCGAGCAGAATGCCATTCGTATTGTATCAGTTGTGCATTCTGAGGTAGCTGCTTGTATTTCCTTATTTAATGCTTCGATCTTTTTTATTAGGCCCACTTTTTCAAAAAAAGCGTCATCTCCCACCAAACAGGGCGAATTGATGGGCATGGGAATTCCGATTATATGCAACGCGAGGGTTGGTGATACTGCAAAAGTAATCAATGATTACCAAGCAGGCTATGTGATCAATGGCTTTGAAACGCATGATTTTGAAGGTATTGACCCTGAATTTCCAAATTTCAATAAGGCAAATTGTCAAAATGGCGCAAAGGAGTTTTACAGCCTTGATCAAGGAGTAGCGCGTTACCAAACTGTTTATTCTAAACTTATTTCAGTCAGTGAGTAAATACGTCTTAATATTGGCTCCATATCCATTTAATGAGGCTCCATCTCAAAGGTTTCGTTTTGAGCAGTATCTGACATATTTGACGAATGAAGGAATTTCTTATGACTTCAAACCTTTTCTATCTCAAAAGGCTTGGAAATCCTTGTATGCCTCGGGAAAAAC
>VGMK01000019.1 GCA_016866375.1 Bacteroidota bacterium | reverse complement strand
GAAATGGATAATTACAAGAAATTAGGGCACTCAAGAGGCATTAGATATATTTTTAAGTGAGAGTGGGCACTATTTTCTTTAGCACCGCATCAATTATTTAAAGACCATTCAGCAACAAAGATTAAAGCCAACATTTTCTTTACCTTTGCACATCAAATAAGAAGATGCGCCAAAAATACCGAGAATACAGAGGGCTTAACTTACCGCAGATAGCTGATGATCTTCTCATAAAATGGAAGCAGGAAAGAATATTTGAAAAATCTGTAAAATCGCGGGAAGAGAACGCTTCCTTTGTTTTTTTTGAAGGTCCTCCCTCTGCGAATGGATTACCTGGAATTCATCACGTCATGGCACGGGCGATCAAAGATATTTTTTGTCGCTATCAAACACTTCAAGGGAAACAAGTGAAAAGAAAAGCCGGTTGGGACACCCACGGGCTGCCTGTAGAACTTGGCGTAGAAAAAGAACTAGGCATAACAAAAGAGGATATTGGAACGAAAATCTCAATCGACGAATACAATGAGGCTTGCAAGAAAGCCGTGATGAAGTATACGGACATTTGGAACGATTTAACGGAAAAAATGGGTTACTGGGTCGATATGGACCACCCTTATGTTACATACGAATCAAAATATATGGAATCTGTTTGGTGGCTTTTGTCGCGACTATACAACAAAAATCTATTGTATAAGGGCTACACCATTCAGCCGTATTCTCCAAAAGCTGGAACGGGGCTTTCTTCCCACGAATTAAATCAACCAGGTTGTTACAAAGATGTGAAGGACACATCGGTGGTGGCGATGTTTACAGTGTTAAACAATGATAGCCTCACCTTCCTTAATCCTCCCTCAAGAGAAAAGGTAAAAACCCATTTCCTCGCTTGGACAACAACTCCGTGGACATTACCATCAAATACAGCATTAACCGTAGGGCCTACTATCGAATATGTCTTAGTTTCTACTTATAACCAATATTCTCATGAGTCTATAAACGTAATTTTAGCCAAAAACTTGGTAGGTAATCAATTCGGAAAAGGATTTCAACCAGTTGATTCTTTTGATCAGTTGTCAGCATATTCGCCAGGGGAAAAGGTTATTCCTTATTATGTTGGTAATTCATGCTTAGGTAAAGATCTTGTAGGAATTCAATACCAACAATTATTACCTTTTGCTCAGCCTGCTGAAAAACCTGAAAAAGCATTTATTGTAATTCCAGGGGATTTTGTAACTACGGAAGACGGTACTGGAATTGTACATACTGCCCCAACATTTGGTGCAGACGATGCCAAAGTAGCAAAAGACGCAGGTGTTCCCGCTATGCTGGTTCAGGACGAACTAGGGAATTTAGTTCCGCTGGTTGACTTGCAAGGAAAGTTCCGCACCCTCGTTCAAGATGAGCTCTTTGGCTTGTCGGGAGAATATGTGAAAGCAGAATACCTTTCAGATGAGGAAAAACAAACAGAATTATTGCTCCAACGGGAAAGGTTAAAATCCATTATACCAGATTTGAAAGGCTACTTGTCCGTTGACGAACGCATAGCGCTGAAATTAAAACTTGAAGGAAAAGCCTTCAAAATCGAAAAATACGAACACAACTATCCGCATTGTTGGAGAACAGATAAACCGGTTTTGTATTATCCATTGGATTCATGGTTCATTAAGGTAACCGAATGCAAAGATCGGATGGTGGAATTGAACAATACCATCAATTGGAAGCCGGAGGCAACAGGCTCAGGAAGATTTGGAAAGTGGTTGGAAAATGCTAACGATTGGAACTTATCGCGATCCAGGTATTGGGGAATTCCAATTCCTATTTGGTCAACAGAAGAAGGCGATGAGCGCATGTGCATAGAATCTATTGCACAATTGAAAGAGGCTTGTGAACGAAGTGTTAAAGCTGGTTTCATGAACGACAATCCCCTGGTAAAATTTACCATTGGCGATATGTCAGAGGAAAATTACGCTAACATAGACCTTCATAAACATATTGTAGATGCGATAACACTTGTTTCTCCTTCTGGAAAACCGATGCGCCGTGAAGCTGATTTAATAGATGTATGGTTCGACTCAGGGGCCATGCCCTATGCACAATGGCATTATCCGTTTGAAAACAAAGAATACTTGGACAGTCAACAATGTCATCCTGCTGACTTTATTGCCGAAGGAGTAGATCAAACAAGAGGGTGGTTCTATACATTACATGCCATTTCTACCATGGTGTTCGATAAGGTAGCATACAAAAATGTAGTTTCAAATGGACTTGTTCTAGACAAAAACGGACAAAAAATGTCCAAAAGACTAGGAAATGCGGTAAATCCGTTTGAGACCTTGAAAAAATACGGCCCTGATGCCACAAGGTGGTATATGATTACGAATGCACAACCTTGGGACAATCTAAAATTTGATGAAGAAGGAATTCAAGAAGTTCAACGTAAATTTTTTGGCACTTTATTCAACACATACTCCTTTTTTTCGTTGTATGCCAATATCGACGGCTTCGACTTTTCAAAAAGTGAAGTTCCTTTAGAAAATAGACCGGAAATCGATCGATGGGTTTTATCCAAACTACAGTCACTGATAAACGAGGTGGATGAAGCCTATGCGCAATATGAGCCCACGAAAGCGGGAAGACTTATTCAAGAATTTGTGATCGAACAACTTTCAAATTGGTACGTGCGTTTGTGCAGAAGGCGTTTTTGGAAGAACGACGACCCAAAGGATAAAGAGGCAGCATATCAAACTTTGTACACGTGTTTAGAGAATATTGCCATCATAGCGTCTCCAATTGCGCCTTTTTTCATGGATCAGTTATTCAATGATTTAAACGGAGTCACTCAACATCATTCTGTAAGTTCTGTTCACCTCGCGGATTTCCCTTCTGCTAAAGTTGAGTTAATTAATAAGACATTAGAGGAACAAATGGACATGGCACAAAAAAGTTGTTCCTTGTTACTTGGTCTTAGAAAAAAGCAAAATATCAGGGTGCGCCAACCCTTACAAAAGATTATGATCCCCGCACTGAATGAAACAGCGGTTTCAAATTTATTACACGTGAAGGACTTGATACTTTCTGAGGTCAATGTTAAAGAATTAGAACTGCTTAAGGATAGTTCGATTTTAGTGAAACGCATAAAACCTAATTTTAAAACGATTGGTCCGAAATACGGAAAGCACATGAAGGCAATTTCTGGATTGGTTGAAGCATTTAAGGCTCAAGATATCAGTCAAATAGAGGAAAATAACGGATGGAAGGGAGAGGTAAATGGAGAGGAGATTGTCTTGACGTTGGAGGACTTTGAAATCAACGCCCAAGATATTCCTGGTTGGTTGGTAGCGAGCGAAGGTGTTTTAACAGTAGCACTGGATATTACCATAACAGATGAATTAAAACAAGAAGGAATTGCAAGAGAGTTGGTTAATAGAATACAGAATCTGAGAAAAGAGATGGGTCTTGATGTCACAGATAGAATTCGAATTGAATTGAAATCAACTCCAGAGATTGAACTTGCAGTGAAAAAATTTAAACAATATATCGAAGACGAAGTACTGTCAAATGACATTTCATTTGAAATCACCAAGGAAGGTTATCAAACGCTTGAGATACTCGAAGCAGAGGATACTGAGCTCGTCCTAACTGTAAGCTAAATTTTTTAAATTTGTTTATGCATGAAGCAAAGTGGTTATTAGAGGGTCATGACTTTTTTACGAAAGAAGGGGCCTTTGTAAAATGGTACGATTCGAAGTTCTTTTTATTGATTCATAATGGAAAGAAATTTCATGGAGAACTCGTGGAGGATGCATCAGAAAGTCAAAAGCTCATAATCAAAATAAATCAT
Source organism: Bacteroidota bacterium (assembly GCA_016866375.1). GTDB lineage: Bacteria > Bacteroidota > Bacteroidia > Flavobacteriales_D > Crocinitomicaceae > UBA952. The sequence goes on along the minus strand of VGMK01000019.1, from coordinate 13,624 downwards.
CGTGTATTTGAGCTCAAGCGTAAAGGTGAATTGGATGCCCTGATATCTTCTTTGGGGCTGGATAAACCAAAAATAAGAAAGATGAAAGAATTACATTCTCCAATGCCAGGAAGAGTTGTACAGCTTTTCGTGAGCGTGGGGGATGTTGTAAACCCAGGAGACAATCTATTGTCCTTAGAGGCGATGAAAATGGAAAACATTTTAAAAGCTGAAGGGTTTGGAAAAGTAAAATCCATCCACATTTTGGGTGGAGATGTGGTTGATAAAGGTGCGATACTTATAGCGTTTGAAGAGGACTAGTCTGCCCTCAAAATAATTCGAAACACAGTCCCTTTGTTAATTTCAGATTTCAATACAAAGACTTTCCCCTTATGATATTCTTCTATAATTCGTTTCACCAAGGTTAAACCTAATCCCCATCCGCGTTTTTTGGTTGAATATCCAGGTTCAAAAATAGTTTTGAATTGTGATTTAGATAGGCCTTTTCCACTATCTGATATGTCTATGAATATATGTTTGTTTTCTCTTTTCAGACTTAAACTCAATTCGCCAATACCATCCATGGCGTCAACAGCATTTTTACAAATGTTCTCCACTACCCATTCCATTAAGGAAACATTATGCGGCACGATCAATGGTCCTTCATGTGCAACATCAAATACGATTTTCACCTTGTTGGAAAAACGACTGCGCAAGTATTCCAGATTCTCTCCAATTGTAATCACTAGGTCTTGCGGTTCGAATTTTGCTTCTGATCCTATTTTTGAGAATCGTTCTGTAATCTTTGACAATCGATCCAAGTCTTTTTGCATTTCTGTCGTCATCATGGCATCCACTTGTTGGGATTCTAAATGATTAACCCATGCCATCAAAGAAGAAAGTGGCGTTCCCAATTGGTGAGCAGTTTCCTTTGCCATTCCCGCCCAAACTTGATTCTGTTCGGCTTTTCGGAAGGTAGAAAACAACAAATATGCGATGAAAACCAAGAGCCCTATCAAGCCAAATTGAATGTAAGGAAACCATGTGAGTGTTTTAATTTCCGGATTGTCTTTGTAATACAAGAGCTTAATACCATTCCCGAAGTCAATGCGCATAGGGGGATACGAAAAGCCTGAAAGAACATTGTCGATGCTTGCCCCTTCAAAATCCTCTTTTGATAAGTTCGTGGCCTCTATTTTTTTTGTTTTTTCATCCAATAACATTAAAGGGATTAAGTTCTTATTATCTAAAAGATCTTGGTTGAAAGCGCGCAGCAACGAATCATTTTCGCGATTCAAACGAATGAGTTCTTTTGATTCCCCATAAATAAACTCCATAAAGTAGCCTTCGTAAACTTCAATTTTCTGTGAGCGCTTTTTTGCACGACAGTCAGAAATAAACGCGTTCATTTGTTTGCTCGTCCAAGTACTATCCAAATTAATACTTTGTGCAATTTCACCCCCGGTTAGATAGGCAATCGGGATTTTCTTATTGCTTCTAATTATTTTTTGAGCAAATTCAAGGTCAAGATTCAAGGATAAGTCCGATTTCTGGCTAATCACTTGTTGTGCTTGAAGAATAAGATTGGCTTCTCGGCTTTCCTTTTCACGTAATTCCTGAAATATTTGTTGAGATAGGCGCACCAATTCGCCCTTCTTTCGAATTGTTTCGGCCCACTGTCGAGCACTTTCGCGTTCGCGTTCGGTTATTTTCTCAATGATAGAATTTGAAACAACCAAGGAAATGACGACCACTACCAATGACGCCAATATTAAAGCAAATTTCCATCGCTGTTTAGTCGAGTACAAATTCATTCGAACGAAGTTACGCAATTCGCGAGGAAAGCAAAAGTAAATTTTCAACCTGCTCACACACGGCCTCAATTCGGTTTTTATCCATTTCCGAAGCGTTCGTCTCTAAAGTGATGTTGGACTTATTTTTTAAGCCCGAGAGAATTGATGCTAATTGAATCGAATCGTTAGGGTCAAATAAAAAGCCGTTCCCATTTCCTAACAGCTCCTTTGTTCCACCACTATTTGTTCCAATGACTGTTTTTCCTGCAGCTAAAGCTTCAAGTGTTACCATACCCACAGATTCGTTAGAGGAGGTAATCAAACAGGCGTCTACAGCATGCATATATGCAGAAACGTCTTCAACATGACCTGTAAATTTGACAAATGACGCAAGTTGGTGTGTTTTAATGAAAGCTTGAAGTTCGCTTAAATATTCTTGTGGATCATTTGGTGTTTCCTGGCCGATAATCAACAAGATCAGATTAGGGTCGTTCATTTCACACAGTGCCTTGAGGGCAATAAGTTGGTTTTTCTTTCGATCAATTCTTCCAAAGAGACCAATTAACAACTGTTGTTCAGGGAGACCTAATTCCTTTCGAAGCTGATGTTGATTTGGCCGTTCATAAAACGCATCGTTCACCGCTGAGGGAATTTGGTGTATGCGTTCATGCGGCATATGTGTGTGTTGTTCTACCTGCTCCTTCATATAAGCCAAAGGAGAGTTCCAAGAAGAAAAATAACGATAACGCATGGTTCTAAACCATTGTTTCTTATTGCTCGACAGCTGCATTTCCATGAAGTAATGAGCCTTTATTTTTTTACGGCTAAAAAAACAAACGGAGGCCGCAATGCTCATGTCAAATACGGAACGAACGATTAAGTGTTGAATTTGCGCTCGTTTTAACAAGCGCCAAAGCGAAAAGGCTCTCCACAAGTCGAAGTGATTTCCGTGCTTGGGAATGAGTAGGTGTGGGGTGTTCTTTTTTGCTAAATACGCCGATGCGGGACTGTTTTTAACACACAAAATAAGTACCTCGTGACCCCGAGCGCGCATCCATTCTGCGTTGTGGATTTGGTTCATCTCCAAACCTCCCCAACCGGAGGACCCAATTAAATAAGCCAAGCGAAAGGAGGGTTTTTCTTGCATTCCTTGCGAAATTGTCAATTAATTATGAAATCCATTTACTTTTGTTGCATGAATATTTCGTTTTTAAAATCTCCTCGGATCATTTTTGTCATTTCTTTTGCGTTGATGGTAGTCATTTCGTTGATTCCTCAAATTGAATTGTACGAATGCCATTTTTATTACAAAGACGGTGTTCAAGAATTAGATTTTAAGAAAAACATGAGTTTGTCGTATTTTCTCGGATATGGTTACGACATGGAAGCATTCTCTTTATACCAAACCATTGACTTTACCTGGAAAGGAAAACTCATGTTCTTTTTATTGCTACTCGGATTCCCTTTAATGCTAAGTTACCGTTTTGCACTTCGAAATAAACTCAACAATCAAAAAGATACGGAATAAATACCTGACTACCGGAAAGTCAGGGGTTACATTTTTCAAAACCCACTGAGTTTTTGATGAGGGTTTTGGCGGGGCTCTGAAAGATGACTGAAACTTACTTAATTTCAGTAAAATAACTTTTAGCAATTTCAATAATTGACTTGCTGTGCGCAACAACGCTTTCTAAACCATCTATTTGGATTTTTTTATCTCCATTTCCAGTTATTTCAAGGAAGTATTTGCCTTTGTTTGAAGTGATTTTAGCAATCAGTTTTCGCTGGTTATCATCTACCAAAATGTTGAAACTATTTTTCTGGTCACGATATGAAATTCTAGAAAAATCAATTTTCTTTAATGAATTTATAATTATTGTCTTAACTGCATGATAGATTTTTAGCTCTTCACCTGTAGTAATGATAAAGTCCCCACTTTTCGATTCTTCCTCAATTAGTTTTGGTAATACTTGTTGTATCGTATTTGAATTGATTAATTTTTGCAGTTTTTCCTTGATAGAATCAGTTATTCGCTTTCCTGGCATTCTATTGAAAATTGCTTTAATAAAATCATCCGATGGATTTAATAGTTCGTCTGTAAAAGCTAAATTGAATCCTTCAAGAAAAAAGGTTTCTTGGGCTTCAACAAGAATATCATCAATTTTTGTAAAGTTTTTATGAAACTGAGCAAATTCTTCGATCTTGGTATCATTAATTTCTGTAAAATCAATTATTAAAAATGGATTAGGATGAAGTTTGTTTTTTTCTAGATATTCGGCATAAAAACGCCACTCAATTCCATTTGTTAAAATCCCAATTTTTGATCCTTCAGTATTACCAAAATAACCATCAAGTTGAGCCCCTTCCTTATCTGTTAGTTTCATCCCGAGTTTCTTACACTCAATTATAATTTCAGGTTTTTTCCCTTTAATTATAAGCCCAATATCAGCCTTGTTGGTTTTATTTCCCCATCCAGCGTTTATTTCCGTGAGCATATCTTTATCATCAATTCTGCTATACCCGATCATTTCGCACATTGGTTCTATCAAATATGCTCGCGTCTTGGCTTCATCGGTGCATTTTTCATCTAACCTTGAAAAATCAAATTTTGCAAATGATTTTTTTACAACTGCTAATACTTTTTTATCTACGTTCATTATCTAATTATTCAATATTCGAAAATAGAAAAAGAAATCTTAACTGCAAGTATTCCATACACAAATAATTTGCGGATTTGTGCGTAATTGATAAAGCACAATTAGTTTCTTACCTTTGTTTCTCTAAATAATACCTTATGTATCGCTCGCACACTTGTGGTGAATTAAGAATGAAACATGTTGGAACTACCGTAACCCTGGCGGGTTGGGTGCAACGTTCACGGGATTTAGGTGGAATGACGTTTACCGATTTACGCGACCGATATGGCCTTACGCAATTGGCTTTCAACATGGAAGTTAATGCCGATTTGTGCGAACAAGCAAGAAAATTAGGGCGTGAATTTGTGATTCAAGTTACAGGCATCGTTATCGAACGCAGTAGCAAAAACAAAAACATTCCCACCGGCGAAATTGAAATCAATGTGACGGATTTAAAAATCCTGAACGCAGCGAAATTACCACCATTTACCATCGAAGACGAAACGGATGGAGGTGACGAATTGCGCATGCAATACCGCTATCTGGATTTGAGAAGAAATCCGGTACAACAGAAATTGATTTTGCGAAACAAAGTGGCTTTGGAAACCAGAAAATATCTGGATTCTCAAAATTTTATGGATGTTGAAACACCTGTTTTGATAAAATCAACACCGGAAGGAGCGCGGGATTTCGTGGTGCCAAGCCGCATGAACGAAGGTCAATTTTATGCTTTACCACAATCACCTCAAACGTTTAAGCAATTGTTGATGGTTTCCGGTTTTGACCGTTATTACCAAATCGTGAAATGCTTCCGCGATGAAGATTTACGTGCCGACAGACAACCTGAGTTTACACAAATCGACTGTGAAATGGCATTTGTGGAACAAGAAGATGTGTTGAACACCTTTGAAGGTTTAATCAAGCATTTATTCACAACGGTTCGTGGCGTTGAGTTTGAAGGCGCTTTCCCGAGAATGACCTACGCTGAAGCGATGGAAAAATACGGTTCGGATAAACCAGACATTCGTTTCGGAATGGAATTCGTGGATTTGACAGACGAAGCGCAAGGAAAAAATTTCGTGGTTTTTGACAGTTCTGAAATCGTTTTGGGAATTAATGCGAGTAAGTGTGCGGAATTTACACGTAAGCAAATTGATGAATTAACCGAGTGGGTAAAACGCCCACAAATCGGAGCGAAAGGAATGGTTTATTTGCGCTACAATGTCGACGGAACCTACAAATCTTCGGTTGATAAGTTCTACTCAGAGGCCGATTTGAAAGTATGGGCTGAAAAAGCGAATATGCAGCCGGGAGACCTTTTGTTTTTGCTGTCAGGCCAAACCGATAAAACGCGCAAACAATTGAATGAATTGCGTTTGCACCTGGGAAATCAATTAGGATTGCGTAATCCTGATGTGTTTAAACCGTTGTGGGTATTAGACTTTCCGTTACTAGAATGGGACGAGGAAAATGAACGTTACCACGCCATGCACCACCCGTTTACGTCTCCAAAACCTGAAGATTTTCATTTAATCTATTCCGAACCCGGAAAAGTACGCGCGAATGCTTACGATTTAGCCATGAACGGCGTAGAATTGGGAGGTGGTTCAATTCGTATTCACGACAGAACGTTGCAAGCACAAATGTTTGACTTATTAGGTTTCACAAAAGAAGAGGCACAAGCACAATTCGGTTTCTTGATGAACGCCTTCGAGTACGGTGCACCGCCACACGGAGGATTAGCATTTGGATTAGATCGTTTGGTTGCCACAATGGGCGGTTCCGAATCGATTCGTGATTACATAGCCTTCCCAAAAAACAACAGCGGTCGTGACACCATGATTGACGCACCATCACCTTTGGATGAAAAGCAATTGAAGGAGTTGGGGATTATGTTGAATTCCTAGTAATTTTTTAGTCAGAAAACAGGCCTTCTCCTTTCTACTTCTTACTAACAGAAAGAAAATTGCTTGGAAGTGATTTTTGCTTACCTTTAGTGTAGCTATTTAATTATATGAAATAGCCATGGCGACCACCGGAGGTAGCAGCGAAGCTAATTCCATATGTCCTTTAAAATAAAAGACAAATTATTTACTTATGAAAGTTAGTGTTTTTCATATGTTTTTGGTTTTAGTGTTAAAATCCTTTTGCTATTTCGCTCAACCACAAGATTTAAAAGGAGTTTTTTATGTAAAAAACTATATTAACCGAAAAGGCGTAGAGAATCCGGAAGTTAAAGATATCTTTTTCAAATCCTCAAAAGGAACTTTTATAATTAAAGATTGTGAAGGAAAAATTAGTAATAAAGAGTCGATCCATTTAAAAAAAGCAATCCTTCGGGCTAACCTTCAGGTAGGACCAATCGATGTTTGTGATGTAAACGATCAGTCTCAAAGCAGGGTAGGCAAACATTTAATTCCCCTTGAGGTAATTATGGAAAATGAATTCAGATTTTATTTACAAGATGGCTCGGGAAATGCATTCTTCCTCAATGGAGACACCTTGTCTTACGTGCCGGTTTCAAAAGAAATGTCGTCCAGTGGAGTTTACTCTGGTGGCGAACAAAAGACTATCCTGTTGAGTGAAAATAACAGAATTTTAGTGACACGAAATTTTAGACGAACCAATCGTTCTTCTCTCCTTTCTCCGTGTGACGGCATAAGAGAAAAAGGTAAAATTGCAGTCAGTTACGCGCAATTAGGCGGGGATCGTGTATATTGTGGATCAGAAACAAAACAATGGCAACGGTTTAAGAAAAAGTTGAACGGTTTACTTAATCACTGAAAGAAAGTCCCGGTAATGTAATAGGCGATTTCCCAAAGGATTTTTCTCTACATTGTTACTTATCGCCTGTGCTAATTTCACTGCAGAAATACTATGGTAATTTCCGCCAAAAGTAAATAAGTCAAAAAATGGCGAAAGTTTTTGACCCACCCATTCTGCAGGACGAGATTCTTGACGCTTACCAATGAGCATTCCTGGACGATAAATTTGAAATGATGTAAATCCGCGGGATAATAATGCTTCTTCGGTTTCTCCTTTAATCCTCAAATAAAAATTACGAGAAGTAGCATTTGCGGATACGGATGAGATTAAATGGACGGAAGAACATCCTGACTTTTTTGCCCATTCAGCCATGCGAACAGTTATTCCATAGTCGATGGTTTTGTATACGGATAAATCTGGAGTTTTCTTTCGTGTGGTTCCGATACAACAAATTAATACATCAAAATGCCAGTCCCTGGCCCACTCTTCGACATCCGAAAAATCTGTTTTTGATTGCATTAATTTAGGGTGATTCAAGGCAAGTTCTTGTCGACCAAAGCTTCTGACTTCAGTAACAAATGAACTTTCTAATAGGAATCTGAGCACATGATTACCAACTAATCCTGAAGCTCCAATAAGGGAGATTTTCATATCACTTAGCGATACTCCGGAAATAAGGACAATATACCCGATTCACTGGGCTCACAAATGCCGCGTTCCGTGATTAATCCACTGATTAAACGGCTTGGTGTTACGTCGAAACCATAATTACATGCCGATGTGGTTTCAGGACAAATTAATACCTGGTCGAGTTCCCCTTTCGAATTTCTTCCAACGACATATTTCACCTCGTTTTCATCTCTCTGCTCAATAGGGATTTCCTTTAACCCGTCAGAAATCGTCATATCTAAGGTGGTAGAGGGCAATGCAACATAAAAAGGGATTCCATTATCTTTTGAGGCTAAAGCTTTCAGATAGGTGCCAATTTTATTGGCAACATCTCCATTGCGTGTTGTACGGTCTGTACCCACAATCACTAGGTCCACCATGCCATGTTGCATGAGGTGCCCACCCGTATTGTCCACAATTAAGGTATGAGGCACTCCATGTCTTGCAAGTTCGTAAGCAGTTAAATTCGCCCCTTGATTTCGAGGACGAGTCTCATCTACCCATACGTGCACCTTAATGCCTTTTGCATGTGCTTGATAAATAGGCGAAGTGATGGTTCCCCATTCAATACACCCCAACATTCCGGCGTTGCAATGCGTTAATATATTCACAACATCTCCTTTTTTCTTCTCTGAAATCTTCTCCAGAATCGGAAGTCCATGAACACCAATTCGTCGACACGTTTCAACATCGTCTTCTACAATTTTTCCTGCCATGTCCCAGGAAGTTTGTATAAAATTTCCGCTACGGTCTAATGCTTCTCTCATCCGATCTAAAGCCCAAAATAAGTTTACTGCAGTGGGACGGGAAGCACGAAGTTCTTCAAAAGCACGATCTAAAAATGTTCCTTCGTGTTCTTGTTCTACCATTTCTCTGACCGCCAAGTAGATGCCATAAGCAGCTGTTGCACCGATTAATGGAGCTCCACGTACCGTCATGTTTTTAATTGCAAGAACCGCATCTTTATAGGTGATAAGCTTTACCACTACCCATTCATGTGGAAGTTTGCGCTGGTCAATCACTTCAACAAATCGGTCAGAAGTTGTCCAAATAGTTCTAAAGGGAGTGGTCATGTTGCTTATTTTCTTCGAAGTTACACAATGATTTTTCAGTTTTTTAATCACGTAAGAAATAAGGAAACTTTTTAAGCGGTATTTTTGTTTATAAGTCATGACGATACATCAAAAAATAGAACAGTTAGAATCAGAAATTTCACCACTTAAAGCTCAGCTTTTGGCACACCCACTCTATAAAACAGTGCGGAGTGTAGAAGATTTTCGTTGTTTCATGGAACAACATGTTTTTGCCGTGTGGGACTTTATGTGTTTATTGAAATCTTTGCAGCGCGAATTAACTTGTGTAGAGGTACCCTGGAAACCCGTAGGGAATGCCAATACCCGACGTTTTATCAATGAAATCGTTTTAGGAGAAGAGAGCGATGTTGACGAAAAAGGAATAGTAATCAGTCACTACGAATTGTACTTGTCCGCGATGAAAGAAATTGGAGCAAATACAGAACAAATGGATAAATTTTATCAGCTTGTATGTTCAGGGGTTTCTGTAAAAACAGCACTGAAGCAAATCAACATTAACAAAGAAACCACAGATTTTGTGATCTTCACTATGGATATAGTAGGAAGCGGAGACGCTCATAAAATTGCCTCCGTTTTTACTTTTGGGAGAGAAGACTTAATTCCTGAGATGTTTCTAAAAATTGTAAAAGAACTCAGAAGCCAAGGCCATGGGAATTTGGGCACCTTGGAATATTACCTTCAACGACACATAGATATTGACGGGGATGAACACGGACCGATTTCTTTAAAAATGGTTTCAGAACTATGTGGCAACGACGAGAAAAAATGGGAAGATTGCATCTTCGTTGCTAAAATGGCCCTACAACACCGTATAAAGCTTTGGAATGGGATTCTCCTAAATCTTGTGCAACCAATAGCAATTTAAGCCTTGCGTGCCATTACCTTTTGAACAGCTTCCACGATATGTATGGTATCAATTCCGTATTTTGTCATTAATTCCATTGGTGTACCGCTTTCTCCAAACGAGTCATTTACAGCGACATACTCTTGCGGACTGGGTAATTCACGGGCTAAAACTTGAGCCACAGCGTCACCTAATCCACCATGACGCATATGTTCTTCTGCCGTAACTACACATTTCGTTTTTCGAAGAGAGCTTAATATCGCTTGTTCGTCAAGTGGTTTAATTGTATGCATGTTGATTAATTCCACAGAAATACCTTTTTCTGCAAGAACCTTACAAGCTTCAATTGACTTCCAAACAAGGTGTCCACAAGCGATGATAGTTACGTCGGTTCCTTCTTGCAGCACATCCGCTTTTCCAATGGTAAACGTTGCGTCAGGCTTCACGAATATAGGCATTACAGGTCTGCCGAAACGCAAATAAACAGGCCCATTATGATTCGCAATTGCAATAGTTGCTTGCTTAGTTTGATTGAAATCCGCAGGGACAATCACTGTCATGTTGGGTAGCATTCGCATCATTCCGATATCTTCAAGAATTTGATGTGTGGCTCCGTCTTCTCCTAACGTGAGCCCCGCATGAGAAGCACAAATTTTTACGTTTTTACCGGAATAGGCAACAGATTGGCGAATTTGATCATATACTCTACCGGTAGAGAAATTAGCAAACGTGCCCGTATAAGGAATTTTACCTCCGATGGTCATTCCTGCTGCTAAACCGATCATATTGGCCTCAGCAATTCCTACCTGAAAAAAGCGTTCGGGATTTTCTTTTTGAAAGGCATCCATCTTCAAAGATCCCGTCAAATCGGCACACAAGGCAACAACATCGGAGTTTATTCTTCCTAATTCCGCCAATCCTTCTCCAAAACCTGAACGCGTATCTTTTTGACCTAGTACTTCTATTTCCATGTTTTACAATATTAAACTAATGGTTTTATTTGATTCTATCTTTATTACTTTTTCTCGCGTGTATGCACTGGATTTCATTTCTTTCTCTCGATAAACTATTTTGTACACTCCCGGCTGAAGCGACCAATTTCCGGTTACACTTCCGTCTTCTAAATTACAAACCCATTCCAATTCATTCGTGTTTCGAACTAAAAATAGCTGACCAACAAGAGGTTTGCCAGCGGTGTAACTAAATGTTCCCGCTGGGATAATATCAATTAACGTGGTTTTGCTTTGTTCTACTTTTACCTGCATGTAAGTCCTGGGCAAGGTAAATACCTCCACGTCGTAGGTGCCGATCAGATATTTCTGTTTTGCGTTGAGCACTTGTTCGTTTAATGTCTCAGCTTTCCCCTTTTGCATCACACGCATGTTTTGATGGGAAAGGCTTATCGTTTTGTTTTTGAGTTGAATAAATCCTTGTGGCGCATCAACTTGTATGGTGTTGTGCTTATGACGTTGTATAACGATGCCCTTTTTTTCAATCTTGGGCAAAGTGTTAACAACAAGATCATATGATACGGAAGGTTCTAAGATGAGTGTATCCGGCAACCCTGCTCGGTTTAAGGTGTGTGTGAATGTATATTTTAAATTCTTGGTGCCCGCCTCATATAAAAAAAGCGTTACATCGGTTTCGAGAGGTTTTTTGCTAATGTCGTTAAGGTTGATTTGAACAGTGGTGTTGAGGAGGGTTTTTGAAATCACGGAGGTAAGCGCACTTTTGAAAGCCTCTTTATTTTCGGCATCGGTGTAGCTTCCAATACAATTAAATTTATCCAGATAAGAAAGGTCCATTCCAAGACCAATTACGAAAGGAGTTACTTTCACTCCTTTCTCTTTTAGTTTCCTAGCAATTACACATGGGTCATTATCGCAGGATTCCAAACCGTCAGTAATCAGAATTATGAAATTACGTTGAAGCGTATCGGGAAAATCACCAGCTGCCGCCTCAAGAGAACGAGCAATAGGAGTAGCCCCTTTGGCTTTAATTTGTTTTACTTTTAGTTTTATGGCATCTATAGTTGATGGTCCAAAAGGGACCTCTAATTTAGTGTCTTGGCAATCTTGATTTGTATTATTGACCTCGGACTGATGACCGTAGACCCTGAGGGCAACTTCAAGATCTGGAATTCCCCGAAGCTTTTCGATGGCTTGATTTAAAATGTCTTTTGCTGCTGTCATACGGGTTTGTTTATCCCAGTCCAAATTCATGGAGTTTGAAGCATCAAGAATAAATAAAATACGGGTTTTTTCTTGTGAAAACACCACGAGATGAAATACTAACAGCGCTATGGATAAGCTGATTTTCATTAATAGTCACCCAGAGTTTCTTCGAGTTGATCAAGTGCTAACTGAAGTTGTTCTGCATTTGGTGCAACACCATGCCATTTGTGACTCCCCATCATGTAATCTACTCCTTGGCCCATTTCCGTGCGCATTATCACCACAATTGGCTTATGTTTTCCACAAATTTCTCTCGCTTGTTGCATAGTGGAACGAATAGATTCAAAATTGTTACCGTTCATTTCAAAAACTTCCCAACCAAAAGCTTGCCATTTTCCTTTTAAGTCGCCAAGTGATAAAACTTGTTCAACATCTCCATCGATTTGCCTACCATTGTAATCAATTGTCGCAATGATATTATCTACTTTGTTGGCGGCAGCGTACATGGCAGCTTCCCAAATTTGACCTTCTTGTAATTCTCCGTCCCCATGAAGTGTGTACACGATAGATTTATCTCTGTTCAGTTTTTTCACTTGTGCCGCTCCAACGCCGACAGAAAGTCCCTGTCCTAGAGAACCAGAAGCCATACGAATTCCGGGTAATTTTTTATCCGTTGAGGGGTGCCCTTGTAGTTTAGACCCAATTTTTCGAAATGAAGCCAATTCGGAAGTAGGAAAATAACCGCTTCTTGCCAATACGCTATACCAAACGGGGGAAATGTGCCCATTTGAAAGAAAGAAAAGATCTTCACCAATACCGTCCATTTGAAACAATTTAGGATTGTGGGACATTGCTTCAAAATATAAATAGGTGAAAAAGTCTGCGCAACCAAGCGACCCTCCTGGGTGACCAGAATTTACAGCAGCCACCATTCTTACTATATCTCGTCTTACCTGACTAGCAACCTGATGTAATGAATTATTTTTCATAAATGAACGATGAAAGAAATTTGGAACAAAGCTAAGTTTTATTAATTTAGTCCACATTTGAAATATTTAAACAATTTTTGCAACTTTTCAACGAATATTAAAGTCACTATACCAAAACCTTAGCCATGAAATTTTTTTTAATTTTTGCACTATTTCTTTTTTACACGGTCTCAGTTTCTGCCCAAAGTGATGCCTCTGAGCTAGAAAAAAGTTACACAACAAAAGAATTAAAAACCATGTCGCCAGATGATTTAAATTTACTGGTATATGCCCTCGAAAATGCGATATATATTACAGAAATTCCACAAGGTAAAAATTTAAATTTAGAAAGCATCTCTGTTCCCTTAACAATAAGCAAATTCACAGATGCCGCATTAAAGATTGAAAATCAAAACCAGTATTACCAAATCAATGGGACAAGTAAAATGCTTGTGGTAAAATCAAAGTATGTGCTTCAAAATGAAATAAAAACTAATAAAAATTAAACTAAGCATGAAGGTAGTATTGTACATTTTTTTAGCTGCATTTGGCATAGTTTCAGGAAAATTATCTGCCCAAACGGTTACCATGGGAGATGTTGGTTATCCTCCTTCAAACCCAATAAATTGCAATACTTTTGGGATATCAGGAACAAATTTCTTTGATCCCGGAGGCCAAGGAGGAAATTACCCGCCTAATTT
>VGMK01000018.1 GCA_016866375.1 Bacteroidota bacterium | reverse complement strand
GCATTTTGCTGAGAGACTTATCCAGTATGTATTGAAAATTGACTTTCCGAGTCGATTATGTCTTAATGTAAATATTCCAAATATACCCAAAGTAAAAATTAAGGGAATAAAAATTTGCTCTCAGGCCAATGCATATTGGGCTGACAGGTTTGAAAAAAGGTTGGATCAATTTGGTGAAGCATATTATTGGCTCATGGGAGACTTTATCGACCAAGATCAGGGTGTGGGAACGGACTTACATGCTTTGAAAAATGGTTTTGTGAGTGTTGTTCCAACACATTTCGACTTAACGGCTCGCGCACATTTAATAACGCTCAAAAGTATTGAAAATGTCTGATTTTTTCTCAAAACAAACACTAATTGGTCTCTTAATTGGATTGGTATCACCTTTTGTATTTTTACCTGTTGTTTGGTTTTTTTTGGGACAGTCTCAAAATTATTCTTTTGAGTACATGAAATTACAATTCGAACTGAGTGATACGATAAAAAGTAAACATCTTTCTTTAGGTTTGATTTCCAACCTGATTTGGTTTTATTATTTTTTAAATAGAGAAAAATATTTAATAACACGAGGATTAATTTTAGGTATGTTGGTCTACGCACCTTTTATGGTTTACATATTTCTCTCAAATTACGACATCCAGTAAATGATTCCAAAGCGCATATTTGTACTCACGGGAGAGGCCTCCGGAGATTTGCATGCTTCCAATTTAATTAAGGAAATGAAAGCAATTGATCATTCAGCTGTTTTTTTTGGTTGGGGTGGTGATAAAATGAAAAATGCGGGTGTACAAATTCTCAAGGAGCTCAAAGACCTTTCCTTTATGGGTTTTTTGGAAATTTTATTTAATCTGAGAAAAATCAGAAAAAACTTTATGGATTGCAGAGAACAAATTTTACGTAATGAAATAGATACTGTTATTTTAGTCGACTATCCCGGTTTTAATCTTCGAATGGCAAAGTGGTGTTGGACGAGGGGAATTAAGGTATTCTATTACATTTCTCCTCAGATATGGGCGTGGAAAAAAAATCGGATCTTTACCATTAAGAAATATGTAGACGCCATGTACTGCATATTACCATTCGAGGTAGAATTTTACAAGGCGTTTCAGTATGATGCTCACTACTTTGGACATCCTCTTTTGGACGAAATAAAGAAATATCATAAAGAAAATACGGAAAACCTTTTCACCAGTCAGAGGCCCATTGTGGCCATTCTCCCTGGCAGTAGAAAACAAGAAATCGAACGAAAATTACCTGTGATGTTGGAGGCGGCTAAAAAACTTAAGGATTACTCAATATATGTAGCATGTGCTCCAAATTTATCTCAGTCAGTTTTCCAAAAATACCAAAGTGAAGAGGTTCATTTTGTAGAAAATCAAACATATGCATTATTGACCGTGGCAAAAGTTGCAATAGTAACGTCAGGAACAGCTACTCTCGAAACTGCGCTTTTCAAAGTCCCTCAGGTTGTATGTTACAAGAGTTCAGCCGTTTCTTATTTTATCGCCAAGCAATTAATAAAGGTTAAATTCATTTCTTTGGTAAATTTGATTTTAGATAAACGCGTTGTCTCTGAATTAATCCAGTACGACTGTACGAGCGAAAAAATTTATGATGAACTTGTTAAAATCCTACCCGGAGGTAGCGAAACAAAAAAGATGCTTGAAGAGTATACAAAATTGATTCAATTATTGGGTGAATCTGGAGCGAGTAAAAGAATTGCGGCCCATTTATTGAATTGATTCGTGTATGAAAAAGTTACTTTTATTCCTTTTCCTGAATTCATACTTCGGATTCTCTCAAAAAATTATGATTGGTTTGTTTGCCGATCATACGCTGAGAAGCGTCGACATATCGTTTCAAAATGGTTTATATATAATTTTCACAGATTCCACACTTCAGAGAATTACAGATAGTTCAGGCACTCATTTAAAAATTGAAGCTACAGAAAAAGGTCTGCGGCTCAATATAGCGGGAGTAATATATAACTGTAATTCAATCAAACTGATACCGGAGAAGGTTTCAAATTTCTTTCGAATAAAACCATTGAATTCTAATCTTAAGGAAAGGTTATATGAGGGTGAATTGCATGTGGAAAAAACAGAAAAAAATAACCTTAAAATCATGAATTTTATTGAAATGAATGATTACTTGGAGGGGGTTGTTGAAAGTGAAGCCGGACGTGGACAATTATTTGAATATTATAAGGTGCAATCGATTATATCAAGAACATTTGCTTTAAGAAATTGGAATAAACACGATAAAGACGGTTTTAATTTGTGCGATCAAGTTCACTGTCAAGCTTATTTGCATAAAAGAAATGCTCCTAAAAACACAATTGATTCCGCTGTGAATGCAACAAGTAATTTTGTTCTTACCTATCAAGATACTAGTTTCGCTCCAACATTTTTTCATGCGAATTGTGGTGGACAAATTTCTGATCCTGAATGGGTATGGAATTCATCTATTGGTGGTTTATGTACCTTTAATGATCCCTATTGTATGAATACAAAACAGGGGACATGGACGAAATATATTCCACTTACCGTATGGAAAGATTATTTTAAAAAGACATATGACTTTCCTATCGAAGATTCCGCTTATTTTAGTCTCTTGACCAACTTTAAGCAAGATCAGCGTATGTCGTTTTTTATTCATCCACAATTTGGCATTCCGCTGCGTGATATTCGAGAGGAATTTCGGTTAAAGTCAACTTATTTTTCAGTTAAATTGGAGGGAAACAATGTGGTTTTAATTGGTAGAGGATTCGGGCATGGTGTTGGCTTGTGCCAGGATGGAGCCATGCAAATGGCAAAAAGTGGATATTCATCAGAGGAAATCCTTTATTTTTATTATCCAAATACAAGGTTAAGAGAACAAAATCCTATTCGTAAGTAATAACAAATATTTCCTCGTTATCTTTTTTAAAGAATTTAACTGACCGAGCGTAATGTTCTACGTTATCAGTGCTTTGTAATTTAGATAACGTCTCTCTGCTGTTTTGAAGATTTTTATCGACTTCTTTCTTCTTGTTTTCTATTACTGCTAGTCGATTTTTTTGAGTTACAAGTGTAAAAATATCGAAGTCGTCTAAAAAAAGCGCATACAAAAAGAACACAGTTGTCGCGATAATGTATTTGTTTTTTAAATAAGAGACAACTTTATTTTTCATTTTTATTAAAGTTGATTAAAAAAAAAAGAGAGCCGATGACTCTCTTTCAAAGTTTTCACTAACGAGATGTTAATTCTCGTCACAATTACTGTACACATTTTCATAAAACTGCGAGAAATCCTTTTGTTCTCCAAACCATTCATTCGCTTTCCTTAATACTTCGCAAGATTTGGTGTTGTTCTTATTCATCACAGTTAAAGTTTGAGCAGATAATATGATACCCGCTTTTAGTACTTTTTGATCCGTTTCCGTCAACTTATCAAGATTCTCCATTTTCATCAATCGAGGAATTTCTTCATTATAGATTGCATTAGCTGTTTTGAAGTCTTTCGCATTGTACTTAATTGCTGCCTCTAACCATCGTGCAACAAAGGGTTGTTTTGAAATGCTCGCATAAATCTCTAGGCCGGCAGTTATTTCATCAATCATTTGTTTTTTCTTTTGATTGTCTTTGCCCGTGTAAAAGGTAGGATGGCCTTCGGCATCCTCAAGATTTATAAATATGGAATTGATGCTTATTTCGTTTTGAAACTGACTGAGCCATGCTTTATGAATATGGAAATTAAATATCCCGTTTTGATCTATTTCGATTGCCGCTGCTGTCGCAACGATTGCCTCTTCATACGGATCTTCTATCAGTGGATCCTTAAGTCCTTTCTGGTACATCCCAAAATACCCCTTTGCAAGAAAAATATTCGGGGTAGGATCATTTGCATACTTGGGTTTGACTTTTGTGTTTTCAGCCTTTTTGACAAGTTTTATAAAACTTTGATCGGCATATAATTGCTGGAGTTCATCAAGGTTATTTGAAACAGTAATGAAGGCCTCTTTCTCATCCGTAACCTCATCTTCTTGCTCTTCTCCTTTTTTATCTTTGTATGTGAAACCAATGCTAGCACTGATGTCATATGTTCCAATGCGATTAAATTTAATTTGTACTGAACGGTCAGTTTCTTTACCACTGATAAATTCCCAATCTCGCCCTTGGGAACCGCTTATCGTCCAAACATAACTTTTTGGTTTCTGATCTGTCTTTGTTGATGTGAAAGACGCATCCAACTTTACAATTTTTGCCGAAGCTCCCTCTTTTTCGTCATCTAGAATTAAAACATTCTTACTTGCCTTAATGACTGCAGAAGGTTTTTGTGCAACTGCCGAAATAGTTGCCAACATGGCCAAGCCTAAAACACAAATTATTTTCATTTTTTTTTAATTAACGCCGTTTTCAATTATTATGCCGAATATACACAATTTTTTATTTATGACTTTTGATTAGTAGGTTTAATATTTCCTGAGCAGCCTTTGCAATCTTCGTTCCAGGGCCATAAATACCGAAAACTCCAGCTTCAAAAAGAAAGTCATAATCTTGTTGCGGAATGACACCACCTGCGACAACCATTATGTCCTCGCGATTTATCGACTTTAAAGCCTCTAACACTTGTGGAACTAATGTTTTATGACCAGCAGCCAAGGAGGATACCCCAAGAATGTGCACATCATTTTCTGCGGCTTGCCGAGCCGCTTCCTGAGGAGTCTGAAAAAGTGGCCCCATGTCTACATCAAATCCAATATCAGCGAATGACGTGGCAATTATTTTGGCTCCTCTGTCGTGACCATCTTGACCCATTTTAGCAATCATCATTCGAGGTCTTCGTCCCTCGAGTTTTGTAAATGATTCAACCAATCTTTTTGCTTCCCGAAAATCAGAATCTTGCATAACTTCTTTTGAATAAACTCCACTTATTGTTTTAGTTTTGGCAGTAAATCTTCCATAAACATTTTCTAAAGCACTTGAAATTTCACCTAATGTACATCTTTCTTTTGCACATTTCACCGCTATATCCAGTAAATTACCAACTTTAGTCTTCGCCGCTTCCTCAAGTTCAATGAGGCATTGGGTTACATTTTGATTATTTCTGGTCTTTTTAATTTGACCAATACGTTTAAGTTGATTTTGTCTTACAACTGTATTATCAACCTCTAAAATGTCTATGCTTAACCCTTCTTTTGCTTGATAGCGATTAACTCCAATAATAATATCAAGACCTGCATCTATTCTTGCTTGTTTTCTGGCCGCTGCCTCCTCTATTTTTAGTTTAGGTAGACCCGTCTCAATTGCTTTCGCCATTCCCCCCAATGATTCTATCTCCTCAATAAGTTTCATCGTCTCCTCTGCGATTTGATTCGTTAATTTTTCAATGAAAAAACTTCCCGCATATGGGTCAATAAACGAAGTTATTTCTGTTTCGTTTTGAATATATAATTGCGTATTTCGAGCAATTCTTGCCGAGAAATCAGTGGGAAGAGCAATGGCTTCGTCCAAAGCATTTGTATGTAAAGATTGAGTTCCTCCGAGAATTGCCGCCATGGCCTCAATGCATGTTCTTGCAATATTATTATACGGATCTTGTTCGGTTAATGACCATCCTGATGTTTGACAATGGGTTCGTAGCGCAAGAGATTTTGGATTTTTTGGGTTAAATTGATTGATTAATTTCGACCATATTAATCGCGCGGCACGCATTTTTGCAATTTCCATGTGGTAATTCATTCCGATTCCCCAAAAGAAACTCAAGCGTGGGGCGAAATCGTCAATTTCCAAACCAGCATTCAATCCAGTTCTCACATATTCTAAACCGTTGGATAATGTGTAAGCTAATTCGATTACCGCTGTCGCACCTGCTTCCTGCATGTGATAACCGGAAATGCTTATAGAATTAAATTTAGGCATATGTTTCGATGTATATGCGAAAATGGAAGATATGATTTCCATGGAGGGTTCAGGAGGGTATATGTATGTATTCCTCACCATAAATTCCTTAAGTATATCATTTTGTATTGTACCAGACAGAGAAGATTTCGATATTCCCAGTTCCTCTGCTGCGGCGATGTAAAATGCCATTATGGGTAAAACAGCACCATTCATTGTCATTGAAACTGACATTTCATCCAAAGGAATTTGATCAAATAAAATTTTCATGTCCTCAATAGAGTCAATTGCAACACCAGCTTTCCCAACGTCCCCAAATACACGTTCGTGATCTGAGTCATAACCGCGGTGTGTCGCTAAATCAAAAGCCACTGAAAGTCCTTTTTGTCCTGCTGCTAAATTTCGTTTATAGAAAGTATTCGATTCTTCAGCTGTCGAAAATCCTGCATACTGCCTTATTGTCCATGGTTTGGATGCGTACATCGATGCATACGGACCCCCTAAAAATGGGGGAAACCCTGAAACTGCTGAAATATGATTTATTTCCTCGATATCAACGTTTGAATACAATCTTTTCCACATGATTCCCTCCGCTGTTAAGTATTCTTCAGAGCTTTCATCTATCTTGATTTTTGAAAGTTGAGGTACTCCTGGAAAAATAATCTTTTCCATATTAAAATTCTTTCTCCAGTATTAAATATGGCATTTCGCAAAATTTTGGAATCTTCCCCCAACGGTAATCTTGGCAAAGCTCTGCTGATTCAAAAGCATTTATTCCAATTTTTGTTGTTACCTTTTCTCTAAATTTCTTTCTTTTCTTTTCTCTCACAATTACCGTTTTTTCCTTTAAAACTGAATAGAAAACTTCCTTACTCATCTCCTGGCAATCAGTAAATAGTTTCCATGATTGGTCGACGAGTTGGTCCACCAGTTGCTCATAAATATAAGCGCCTTCCAAGGGATTTATAACTTTTCCAAAATAACTTTCCTCTGTGAGTAAGTTCATAATATTTAAGGACAATCTCCAATCTGCATCGGAGGCTCCTATGTCACTAAGCTTCGTGCTTGGATTGTTGAATATTGCATCTACATTGCTTGCATATGCGGCCATAACTTCGGTTGTTTGACGCAATAAATTGATGTTTTTATCACGGAGCGACTTATTGGACCAACCCACATGTGCGTGAAATTCTATTTGATTTGGTTTCACCTCGTATGACTCCAGCAAATAATGGACAAGGTACTTTGTCGCTCGAATTTTGGCCATATCGATGAAATAATTTCCGTCTAGGCCGAGCGTGAAAATAAATGAGGACAGCTCTATTTGGGTTTTTTCTAGGTTTATCAAATAGTGATTAAACTCATAAATGAGAAATCCAATTTCCAGATAGGCTGGTGACCCAATTTGTTGCCAATAAAAAGCATTAAAATGGAAATTCCGAAGGGAGTCTACAGGGGCAAAAATCGTACTATTCGAGCGCGTGTTGAAATTTACGGCTGCTAATAATTCATCACATTGAATTTTTGATTCCACTTGGAACCACGATCGAATATAATCTAATTCAATCCCTTTAAGGACTAGATCCCAGTTGATTTTGGTTTTTTGAGTTGAGAAAAATAGTGCATCCGCCCCAAAATTCAAACAATATAGAGCTATCCTATTCGCTTCTTTCTCGTCATTTATATCTATTAAAGCGGCATTTTTAGTCGTTGAATTTAGGTTATTCGTACAAATCGTTTTATACTTAGCGCGGTAATTCTTTAGCGTAATGTCTACATCGACCAATTCTAATTTATTTTTGTAAATTAGATTTTCGGAGTTTTCTCCAAGTTCTTTTCTAATTTTTTCTCTCCACGTCGAGAGCTCTATCGGCTGAAAACCAAAACAACCCATTGTTTATTATCTGTTCGTCAAATATACAGAACTTGTTTATTTTGTGCGTGCGTAATTTGAAAATTAAAATAAAGTATGAACGAACCTGTTGTCTTAATTTTTCACTAAATTCGGGGTGTATTTATGAAGAGGGTCCTGACCATAACGCTCGTTTTTCAAAGTTATTTATTTCTAACTCAAGGTGTTTATAATTCTGGTGCACGGAATGTTGCACTTTCAAATACCACGGTGGCTGATAGCGACGAATGGTTTTATTTTAATAATCCGGGAGCATACGCGGAGAAGAATAAATTTTTTGTGGGAGTCAGTTACGAAAATAGATTTTTAATCAAAGAAATGCAGAGTCAAACTATCGTGGGAGTTATTCCGTTGAGAAAAGGCGCTCTATCGGTGGGAAGCCAAGTTTATGGATACACTCAATTTAGGTCCTTTAAAACCGGATTGGGTTATGCCCTGCCTCTTGCAGAGTTTATAAGTGCAGGCGTTCAATTGAATTACCAGGGTGTTCGATTGAATCAGTATTATGGTAGTAAAAATACAATGACTGCTGAATTCGGCATATTGACAAAGCTGAACAAAAAAGTAAATATAGGATTCAGCGTTTTTAATTTAGGAAGCACTATACTCGATGATTATCAATATGACCGTTTTACGAATTTAATGAGGCTAGGAGTAAGGTATCAACTTTCAGATAAGGTTTTATTTTTGTCGGAGGTTGAAAAAAATTCAGAGTTCCCCTTAAATGTGAAGTTAGCAACAGAATATTCACCTGCAGAAAATGCATTCATTCGGGGCGGTTTTTCACTACGGCCGGTTTCCTTTTCTTTCGGGTTTGGCTATGTGTTGGCAAA
The DNA here is from genome assembly GCA_016866375.1 of Bacteroidota bacterium. Lineage (GTDB taxonomy): Bacteria > Bacteroidota > Bacteroidia > Flavobacteriales_D > Crocinitomicaceae > UBA952. The sequence continues at coordinate 8,870 of VGMK01000018.1, read as the reverse complement.
AACAATAATGTTAGATATTGGCTCTGGCTATCATCAATCAATGGGCTGGTCTCCGGCGGTCTCATGTTCTTATAAATTTTTGTAAATGTTTAGGATAAGTATCCTCTTATCGTTGCTTCTATTTAATAAGTTGTGGGCGCAACAAGAGCAAAAGGGAGAATTAATTCAGCAACGCATTGAGTTTATCTCGGAGCAACTTCAGAGTGAAAATTTGGACCTAACCAATATTGTGGAACAATTGAATTATTATTTTGACAATCCCATAAATTTAAATCAAACAAGTGCTGAAGAGCTGAATGAATTGAATCTTCTTACTCCAATTCAGATTCAAGACTTACTTATTCACAAGCAGGTCTTCGGAAAATTCATATCTATCTATGAGCTTCAAAGTTTAACTTATTGGGATTTATATACCATACAACAGGTTTTGCCTTTTGTCCGAATCGACGATCGTTTAGATAATTTACACATCACATTTAAAGAGGCAATTAAGGAGGGGAAGTTTGAATTGTTCTTGCGGTATCAACCAACCGTTGAGAGAAAAGCTGGGTATTCGGAATTAACGGATACCTTAAATACGAACTCAACAAACTACTTAGGGAATTCGGATCGCTATTACTCGCGTTTTAGGTATACCTATAAAAACAACATCAGTGTTGGGTTTACTGCAGAAAAAGATGCTGGTGAACAGTTTTTCAAAGGGGCCCAGAAAAATGGTTTTGATTTTTATTCCGGACACGTATTTTTTAAAGGTGGGAAGTATTTAAAATCCTTTGTAATTGGCGACTATCAGGTGCAAATTGGACAAGGCCTTGGTATGTGGTCGAGTTATGCATTTGGAAAAACTGCGGATATTTCAACCATGAAGCGCAATCCTATTCCTATAAGGCCTTATACGTCGGTAGATGAATCGCGATTTTTACGAGGCGCCGCCCTTCAATTTGGTTTTAGAAATTTGACAGGATTACTCTTTGCATCCTCTAAAATGGTGGATGGTAGTACGGGTTTAGATTCAATATATGATGATTTGGAATTTATTTCTACTATTGATTTATCGGGATTACACCGAACTGAAAAGGAAGTTGCACGCAAAAATGGCTTCAGGGAAAATCAAGCAGGAGTCAATTTAAATTATGGGTTTGGAACATTTCGCATGGGTGGATCCGCCATATATCAGGGATATGACAAATCCCTAATCAAAGACATTCGACCATACAATCAATTTGATTTCCGAGGGCAACATAATTTTGTGACTTCATTTGATTATTCGTTCACGCTCAAAAATTGGAATATCTTCGGTGAATACGCAAAGAATTTCAATCCCTTTCAAGATTCTATGCGAGGTGGCCAGGCCCATGTACACGGAATATTTTTATCCTTAGATCCAAACGCAAGCATCGGATTACTTTACAGAAACTACAGCAAAGATTATTTCTCATTTTACAACGCTGGTTTTTCGGAGGGTAGTAATACCCAAAATGAGAAAGGTGTTTATGCAGGGCTCAAACTTCGATTAAATAAGCAATGGTCTTTGAATTCATACCTAGATATTTTTACGTTTCCATGGATGAAATATTTAGTTGATGCCCCGTCAAGAGGTCACGAGTTTCTCTCCCAACTTACCTTTAAACCTTCCAAAACTTTAGAGCTCTACGGAAGGTATCGATTACAATTAAGACAACGTAATAGCAGAGATTCGGATTTTACGGTGACAGAAATTGAGGATGTATTTCAACAAAATATTAGATTTAATTTGGCCTACAGTTTAAACGAATTTTACACTTTTAAAAGTCGATTTGAATTTGTTCAAATTGAACGACCGAGTCGCCTGCGTGAAAAAGGCATAATATTTACACAAGATTTAATTTATAAACCCAAAAGTTTCCCGATAGATTTAGCACTGAGGTATGCCTTATTTGATACGGACAGTTACGACACACGATTGTATTCTTTTGAAAATAACGCACAGTATGCTTTTTCAGTTCCCGCTTATTCCTACCAGGGGTCAAGAGCATATTTTTTAATAAGGTATTCATTAAGAAAAGTCGATTTTTGGTTCCGTTATGGTGTATTCATATATAACAATAGAAATCAAATAAGTTCTGGTCTTGAGGAAATTGAAGGCCCTGTAAAATCCGATCTTATTTTGCAAGTGAGATTTTCATTTTAATTATTATCCTTAAAGTGTTACCTTAAATATAAAATTGCGTTATTGGTTTTTGAATTGAGTTTAATCGCTCAATTTTCTCCATTGTAAAACTAGAAAAACGTAAAGCCATGTCCACTAATGCATTGTACCACCAAAGTCCAGTTCGTCTCCAAGAGGAATTGAGCATCATTGAAAAAGCAAAATTAAACCCTGCACACTTCGGGCCTCTGTATTCCCGATACCATGAATCAATTTTTAGGTATATATTCCGTCGCGTCGATGACATCGAGGCGGCATATGACATTACCTCTCAAGTTTTTGTGAAGGCGATTGGAGCTTTACCTAAATTTGAGTACCGAGGAGTACCATTTTCCTCTTGGCTTTTTAGAATTGCAAAAAGTGAATTATATCAATTTTTTCGCGATAAACAAACAAATAGAACGGTAAGCATTGATTCTGTTCGGGTGGTTCAAGTAATGGATGAACTTCTCGAGGATCACTCCGATGCCGACAGAGCCAAGTTATTGAAAATATTACCTTTACTAAGAGAAGACCAACTGCAATTAATCGAAATGCGTTTTTTTGAAAAACGCTCGTTTAAGGAAATAGGGGAGATTATGGATCTCACCGAAAATAATGCAAAAGTGAAAACATTTAGAGCATTGATAAAATTGAAACAACTTTTTAATAAAAAATAAGCGTATGATTAAAATTATAGTAGACCGTAAAGAACCTGATTCACATTCCATTAAGAATCGTCAAGATTTCCAAAAGGTATTAAAAATGTATGAAAAGCAAATTCGGTTATTTTACAATCCATGGTTTTATGGAGCTGTAGGATTTTCCTCTTTGCTGCTTTTTCTCCTGAATTATGTAATTATTTAGTATTTCGTAAAAAATACCCTCATCAAATTTTGAAACAATTCTAATAAATTGTTTATGAATATATTAAGAATTGTATATTAACTTTTTAATTCAAGTTGTAAAATGACTTGAATGAAAAAAAACACTGTAAATTAAAGAAATCTTTTACCTCGGTTAAAATTGTTCACCCCCCGTGAATCATGAATAATTCACTATTCCATATTTTTTTCCTAAATTTGAAAAGAGTTTGCTTTTAAATGAAAATAATTTTTCTTCTTCCATCTTTCCTTTGGTTGTCAACTTTGTTGGCGCAGCAAACCAATTTGAATAGCCAAAGTAACTGGTCTTTGCATAAAAAAGAACTTCAATTTGGTTTGGGTGCAACTCAGTTTAATGGAGATTTAGGTGGTGCTAACTCTGTAGGAAAAGACTACAGTCTGAAAGATTTAGACTGGCAGTCTACAGGTTTGGCAGCTTGGCTAGGATATCGTCAACGTTTTCACCCTAATTTTGCGACCACAACGAGTCTGTGTGTGTTTAATTTGATGGGTAACGATAAATATAGTGAAGAGGCCATTAGAAAGGCGAGAAATTTAAATTTTCGCAGCTTTAATTTAGAGATTCAACAACGTTTCGAATTTATTTTTGCAAGTATTGAAAAATTTAGTCCAACATTTAATTTACCGGGAAATTATTCAAAATTAAATAGAAGCCAGCAATATTACATTTTTAGTGGTTTGGGACTAATTTATTTCAACAGTCAAGGATATTATGCCCCCAATGACAAGTGGGTTAACTTAAGACCTTTGCAAACCGAAGGTAAAACATACCTTCCGTTCACTCTAACCGTTCCTGCGGGTGTAGGATTTAGGTTTGGAATTTCGAAAGTGTGGAGACTGGGTATTGAGCTTACCTATGTTAAAACGTTTTCAGATTACATAGATGACGTGAGTACTGTTTACAAAGATCCGTCGGATTTTCAAGATCCAATAGCTTCTCATCTCTCGAACCCCTCGGATCTTTCCGTAACGCAAGGAAATGTCAATTTGTTTGGTGCAGGTTTTCAGAGAGGAGACAGCAAACAAAAAGATGCATATTATCATGCCAATATCATATTGTCCAAGAATATAACCTACAAGGACTATGGTTTAAACAGGAAGAAATTTTTAAAGAAAGAATTAGAGAAAAACAAACTTTAATGCGTTTGCATACCGATAATCCCATTTTTCAGGCGAGACCCTTTGGCTCGCTTTTCTTTTTTAATTTTGTTTATGTATAAGTTAATTAGGTCGATATTTTTTTTATTCGATGCTGAAAAAGTTCATTACATAGCAATGTCCTTATTAGGGCTTACTTTAAAATTACCTGCAGCAAAGTTTTTCTACAGGAAGATATTTATTGTTGAAAATGAAAAGTTGGAAAAAAAACTTTTTGGTTTGACTTTCAAAAATCCCGTAGGTTTAGCAGCGGGTTTTGACAAGGATGCAACCTTTTTTAATAATCTTGCCTGTTGTGGTTTTGGGTTTATTGAGGTGGGCACTTTGACTCCTCTTGCGCAGCCTGGTAACGAAAAACCGAGACTCTATCGATTGAAAAAGGATAAGGCCATTATTAACAGAATGGGATTCAATAATAATGGAGTTGAAATAGCTGTTGAGCAACTGAAAATGAAAAAACACAAAGATCTCATCATCGGCGGAAATATAGGTAAAAATAAATCAACACCAATTCAAGGCGCAGTGGACGATTACGTCAAATCGTTTGATGCGCTTTTTGACCACGTTGATTACTTTGCGGTAAACGTTTCCTCACCAAATACCGCTAATCTTAGAGATTTGCAAGAAAAAGAACCTTTAACTTATCTATTACAGACGCTACAAGATTTGAACAATGCCAGGGAAAAACGCAAACCCATTTTACTGAAAATAGCTCCTGACTTAACAGATAGTCAATTGGACGACATTATAGATATCGTCAACAACACAAAGATTGATGGTGTAATCGCAACAAATACCACTGTCGAGAGGCCAAATCTTCAAACTTCAGAGGAGGCTTTGCAGCAAATTGGTGCTGGCGGATTGTCAGGTAAACCTTTGACAAAACGCTCAACGGAGGTAATAAGATACTTGGCGACAAAGTCTAAAAAAGCATTCCCTATTATAGGCGTTGGAGGTATTCACAGCGAAGCGGATGCCCTGGAAAAACTCGAAGCTGGAGCAGATTTGCTGCAATTGTACACAGGATTTATCTATGAAGGTCCGGGATTAGTGAAACGAATAAACAAAGCGGTATTGTCAAAATTATGAATGAATTACAATTAATTGAATGTCCGAGAGATGCGATGCAAGGAATGCACGAATGGATTCCTACAGAACTAAAAATTTCTTACATCAATCACTTATTAAAATGCGGCTTTCATACCATTGATTTTGGAAGCTTCGTTTCTCCAAAAGCGATTCCTCAAATGAAAGATACAGCTGAGGTATTGAAAGGACTTGAATTAAATAGCGAAACAAAACTACTTGCCATAGTAGCGAATTTAAGAGGCGCACAGGATGCGCTTTCATTTTCTGAAATTGATTATTTAGGATTTCCTTTTTCCGTTTCAGAAGAATTTCAAAAAAGAAATACGAATTCTACCATTTCTGATTCATTTAAAAATGTAGAGGAAATTCAAAATTTATGCATAGCAAAAAATAAACAATTAGTCGTTTATCTATCCATGGGATTTGGCAATCCATACGGTGAGGAATGGACCCCTGAGTTAGTCGTAAATTGGAGTGAGCGCTTGCATGTTGATTTAGGAGTAAAGGTTATGGCATTGTCGGACACAATAGGTTGTGCCAAAGAGGAAGATGTTTCAAAATTGTTTAAATTACTTAGTAATCAATTAACAAATGCAACCATTGGCACTCATTTTCACACGAGACCAACTAATTCTTTGCCATTAGTTAAAGCGGCCTATGAAGCTGGTTGCAGAAGATTTGATAGTGCCATCAGAGGATTTGGGGGGTGCCCAATGGCTAAAGACGATTTAACTGGAAATTTACCAACCGAGGATTTACTTCATTTTTTTTATGTGAATAAAATTAACATTCCAATTGATCGTGAATTATTTAATAATGCCTATTCTTATTCCTCTAAAATTTTTAAGTCATGAAAAAAGTTCTACTACTCTTTGTTTTAATTTCTTTTATTTATGCATGTGGTGATGCCGAAAATAAAACTCAATCAGAACAACAGACACCCAAAAACGAAGTTCTTCGCGATAAGATTATTAATATAGATTTTCACCATAATAAATTTAACAGTATTGAGAAAAAATTACTTGGTGAATTAGATTCCTTGCAATTTTTGAACTCTATGCCACAAAGAATATTTGTAGAAGTACCAGAGGATCAAAGGGATAAACTATTGTCTGAAAAGTATTTTAATTTTATGCCTTTATACCCAAATAAAACGCTTAATGATGGATTTATAATGACGGTTAGCGGGGAATTGTTCACGGATAGAAAATTTGCCACAATGACGAACCGTTCGTTTATTTTTGAACGTCTAAATAACACACTTGTATTGGTTAATTCGTTTAAAGGTTTCATTAAAGAGTTAAAAGCGGTTAATTCAATTACACCATCTGATTTGGTACTTGAGTTTAATTCAGAAAAAGAAAATGCATATTTCTATTGTTTATATTCCTGGAATAGTGGAAAATTCGAATTTAACAAGTGTTTAGGCTTTAGTGATGACAAAGGGAATACACAAATTAAGTACAATGAGGAAGACTGTCAGAAATTTAGTCCTGAAATAAAAGAAATAGTACAAAAGGAAAGTTTTGCGTTTTAGTTTATTGATATTGATTCTGATTCTAGTTTCGTCATGTTTCCATGGAAATCGTTTAGACGAGGTTAAATATGATAAGTTGTTTCATGGGGGACAATCCCGTATCTGGATAATAAGCTCTATAGCACCAAGGGAATATTCAGATAATTCGCAAAGGTTTAAGAATGAACTTCTTATTTTTTCTTCAAATGGCAATGTTTTGCTTTCCGATTTTTCAAAACTGTATCACGGCGAAGGTAAAAAAGGAACCTTTTCAGTATATTCAACAAACAAAGAATTAGATATTCAATTTGAAGGGGAACGGTGGTTCTTTACTTTTGAGGTTGAAGATGAGCACCACATCATCTTGAGGCCAAATGTAGGGAGTAGCACATCGCAAATTATGCATTTGATTTCGCTGCCCGAAATTTAGAATTTCTCGAATGCCCCCAAACCAAAAAGTGCAAAGTCGAATCGAGCAGGATCTGAGGGGTCAATTTTAAGGAAAACATCTCTTAATTCTTCATTTGCTTTCCAATCGTTTTGATTTCTATGTAAAATCCCGAGTTTTCGGGCAATATTTCCAGTATGGATATCTAAAGGGATATATAATTCGGAGGGTGATATGGATTTCCAGATACCAAAATCAACTCCTTTTGCATTCGAACGTACCATCCATCTTAAAAACATTACCAATCTTTTCGCTGCAGCCCCTGTTTCCGGATTAGAGACGTGTTTCTTGGTTCTTGCTTCTGTATTTGAGCTCAGAAATTCTTTACGAAAGCCAACAATCCTGCTCTTCAGATTTTCCGTAGGTGCCTTAAATTGTTGTTCCAATCCACCATTCAGGTATATATGTTTTAATGCTGAAAAAAAATAGTGTAAGTCCTGGGTGTTAAATGTTCTGTGAACAAATTCGTGTGCTTTCCTTGGTTTGTAGTTCATTATAAAGTCGTAAGGAGAATTGCCCATGATGCGCACTAATTTTTCACCACTTTTTATGATTGACTGGCGATTCCCCCATGCGATAGTGGCAACAAGAAATGCTACAATCTCAATGTCTTCTCGTTGTGAGAATTTCTTCGGAATCTGAATGGGATCAGAAGCAATAAAGTTAGGGTGCTCATAGAGATCGCTTTTAAAAATCAAAAACTCCCTCAAATCTGATTGCATGCTATATGAATAACCCGTCTTTCATGGTTAGCTTTCTGTCCGCCATGTTTGCAAGTTCTTGGTTATGTGTCACAATGACAAATGTTTGTTGAAAATCTTCACGTAACTTAAAAAAAAGATCATGAAGTTCTTTCGCATTCTGTGTATCTAAATTACCGGATGGTTCGTCCGCTAGAATAATACTTGGCTCATTGATGAGTGCCCTGCATACGGCCACGCGTTGCTGTTCTCCTCCTGATAATTCACTTGGTTTGTGACCTTGTCTATGGTCAACACCAAGCTCTGAAAGTAAAAAACGTGCCCTCTCTTGAAGCACTTTTTTTTGCTTTCCAGCTATCATTCCAGGGATCATTACATTTTCTAAAGCGGTAAATTCAGGAAGCAATTGATGGAATTGAAAAATAAATCCAATGTGTTTATTCCTAAAGGCAGCGATTGCGGATTGATTCAAGTTGAAAGGCGATACACCATTAAGTAATATTTCGCCTCCGTCAGGTTTATCTAATGTACCTAAAATCTGTAATAAAGTGGTTTTCCCTGCGCCCGATGAACCCACAATTGAGACAATTTCGCTTTTTTCAACATTAAAGTTTACACCTTTAAGAATGGTTAATTCTCCAAACGATTTTTGAATATTTCGAGCTTCGAGCATTAGGGGTTCAATTTGAGATTATGACCAAATTTATCTTTTTTTACTTTCAGGTAATTTTCATTGTATTCATTACTTTCTATTTCTAGAGGAACATTTTCAACGATTTCAAGTCCGTAGCCTATTAATCCGGTTCTTTTTTTCGGATTATTCGACATGAGTCTCATTTTTCTCACACCAAGGTCTCGAAGCATTTGTGCGCCAACACCGTAGTCT